>NZ_JBMDWH010000047.1:0-31249 GCF_048595345.1 Allobosea sp. | reverse complement strand
CATGCCGACATCGATGCCGAAGGTGCGGTCGCCGACCTTGAAGGTGACGATCCGACGCGCCGCCGCTTCCGGCTGCGCAGACGAGAAGTGCTTTTCGCCGAGTTGGAGGGTCATGGTCATCCAGCCATTTTGAGGTCAGATAGGGGAGCGCGCTCGGCGGATGCCGCCAGGCGAAGCATGGAGTCGATATCCAGGATCAGCGCGACGAGGCCGTCGCCCAGGATCGTCGCCGCCGAAGCGCCGTTGACCGCGCCGTAATTCGCCTCGAGGCTCTTCACGACCACCTGTTGCTGGCCGACGATCTCGTCGACGGCGATGCCCACATTGTTGCCGCGCTCGGTCTCGGCGATGATGACGATGTTCTCGTTGGTCGTGCCCATCGAGCCCATCACGTCGCCGAGGCGATAGAGCGGGGTCACTTCGCCGCGCCAGCGCAGCACCTCCTGCCCGAAGGGCAGGCGCTCGATCGGGGTCGAGGCCAGATGCTGGGTCTCGATCACCGAGGCGATCGGAATGACGTAGCGGTCGTCGCCGCAGCGGATCACCATGCCCTCGAGCACCGCCAGCGTCAGCGGCAGGGCCAGGGTGAACTTGCAGCCGCGGCCGGGCTCGGAATCCACCGAGATGCGTCCGCCGAGCGATTCCACGTTCCGGCGCACCACGTCCATGCCGACGCCGCGGCCGGAGATGTCGCTGACCTGCTCGGCCGTCGAAAGACCTGCGGCGAAGATCAGCTGGTCGATCTCCTCCGGCTGCAGCCGCTCCTCGGCACCGACGAGGCCGCGCGAACGCGCCTTGGTCAGCAGCCTGTCGCGGTTGATGCCGCGCCCGTCATCGGTGACCGAGATTACGATGCGCCCGGCGCGATGCTCGGCGATCAGCCTGATCACGCCTTCGCGCGGCTTGCCGGCGGCGACGCGCTCGTCGGGGGTCTCCAGCCCGTGATCCATCGAGTTGCGGATCATGTGGGTGAGCGGATCGGCGAGTTCCTCGATGATCGTCTTGTCGACCTCGGTGTTCTCGCCCTCCAGCACCAGGCGGACTTCCTTGCCGAGCGTCTGCGCCAGCTCGCGGACCAGGCGCGGCATGCGCTGGAACACCGCCTTCACCGGCTGGGCGCGGACGGCCATGACATGGTCCTGCAGCTCGCGGGTCTGGCGCGAGAGGGTCAGGATGCCTTCGGCGGTCTTGGCATAGACGTCGTAGGGCAGCGAGCGGACGCATTCGACCAGCATCGACTGGGTGATGACGATCTCGCCGACGAGGTTCATCAGCTTGTCGATGCGGTCGAGATCGACGCGCACGCTGACGGCCTGGCGCTGGCGCGCGGCGGCGGCCTCGTTCGCCGGCGCCCGGGCGGCGGCGGCGCTACGGGCCGGCTCGGCTGCAGCCACCGGAGCCGGCGGCGCGGCCGGAACGGCGGCCGCGGGAACCGGAGCGGGCTTGATGTCGGGCTGGGGAGCGGCCTCGCTGCTCGGCCCCAGCTTGGACAGCAGGGCGGAGAGGTCGGCCGCGACCGAGCTGGGCACCTCGCTGCTGGCGGGGGCAGGCGCAGGCTTGGCGACCGCTGCAGGGGCAGCAGGCGCCTCGACCGGGGCCGGAGCCCCCACATCGCCGGGATTCTCGATCGTGAACTCTTCGGCGGCGAGGGTGAAATCGAACAGGCCGTGCAGTTCCTCGACCGGCATCTCGGTGCGCAGGGCGACATCGAAGCCGAGCCAGCAATCGGTGACGTCGAGCGCCTCGAGCATCGGCACGCGGCTGAGGTCGCAGGTGACGGAGACGATGTCCCCGGCCGGCAGCGAGCCGAGCACGACGCGCGGCTCGATGACGCGGCGGAAGAGATCGGCTTCGGGCCGGATGCGCAGCAACACGTCGCGGCCGGGCTTGGCTGCGTCGGTGGCGGGTTCCTCGTCATCCCATCTATCGACGGTGCCGGCGGCCTGCGGCGCGGCCGGGGCGGCGGTCTTGGCCTCGACCATGGCGAGCAGATTGCCGAGCGCGGCGATCCCGGGCGGGGCATCGTCGCCCTTGGCGGGCGCAGCCGCGGCGACCGGGGCGACCGGCGCAGCCACAGGGGCCGGCGCGGCCGGAGCGGGAGCGGCGGCGGCGGGCGCAGCCGGGGCATGGCCGGGATCCTGACCGACCTGGGCCAGCGCGGCGAGCAGATCGGGGCGCTCGGTCGCAGGCTCGTCGTTGCGGGCCGCCGAAACCAGATCGGCCACCGCGTCGGAGCAGCGCAGGAAGAGCGCGAAGGGCGCATCGTCGATCGCGACACGGCCGGAGCGCAGATGGTCGAGCGCCGCCTCGAAGACATGCGCGAAGCCGACGAGTTCCGTGCAGCCGAAAGCGCCTGCGCCACCCTTGATCGAGTGGATCGCGCGGAAGGCGGCGTTGACATCCTCAGGATCGTTGGAGCCCTCGTCCAGCGCCTGGAGCTTGAGCTCCAGCGCGCCGAGGAGCTCTTCGCATTCCTGGAAGAAGGTTTGCTTGAGTTCTGCCAACGGATCCATCGGCCAGCCTCAGTTCTGGTAGCGGGCGACGAGGCCGAGCAGGGTGTTGGGCTCGAACGGCTTGACCATCCAGGCGCTGGCACCGGCGCGCCGGCCCTCGGCCTTGATCTCCGCACCGTTCTCGGTCGTCAGCACGATGATCGGCGTGTTCTGGCCGGCGGGGCGCGCCCGGCAGGCCCGGGTGAACTCGATGCCGTCCATGATCGGCATGTTGAGGTCGGTGATCACCACATCGGGCTTGAACTGGTCGAATTTGGCGAGGCCGTCCTCGCCGTTCTCCGCCTCGGCCACTTCATGGCCGGCGTTGCGGAGCGTCAGGCTCAGCAGGCTGAGGAGGGTCTTGGTGTCGTCGATGGCCAGGATCTTCATGCCTGTCACTCCAGAACGAGAGCGCTTCGCGCGGCATCGAAGCCGATCGCCCGCAGGGATTCGCGGCATTCTTGCGATGCCGCCTTGAGCGTAACCGAGAGCCCTCGCGCCGTGGCGCTGGCGGCTGCCGAATGGAGGAGCTGCACCCACAGGCTGGGCAGCGGCCCCGCACTCGCACATTCCACGGCGATGCTCTCCTTCTGTTCCAGCGCCACGAGGAGCTGGTTTCGGAAGGCGGCAGCCTCGGAGCGGCCGAGGAAAGCTGGTAGCGAGACGGTGATGACCATGGAGCGCGACCCGGGAATGTTGCCCCTCAGCATCGCGGCGAACTGGTAAAAAATTCGCTAAACACGCGCGACCTCGTCAATATTTTCGGCAACCTCAAGGCGAGCGATGCTGAGAGCTTTCAGAACATGCTGTTGCTGATCGCGCGCGGCACCAGCGTCACCCGGCCATCGTTTTCACGGTATTTGCGCGGGACATTGATGATGCCGGAAAGATGCGTCCAGAGGTTGTTGGGCGAGATCGGCTTGGTGACGATCTCATGGGCTCCGAGTTTGGCCGCATGAACCACGGCGCGCTTGTCCGGCCGCTCCATCATCACCAGCACCGGCGCCTTGGCGAAGGGCGAGGTCTTCTGCGAGCGGATCGCCGTCAGGCAGCGGGGCCCGGCGCCATCGGGCAGATCCCAGTCCAGAATCACGATGTTCGGCTGCTTCTGGATGAAGATGGTCGCCGCCGAGGCCAGGTCGGACGCCTCGAAGTTGCGGTGCAGCTGCGCCTGATACCGCATCGTGCGCACGATGCGCCGGTAATGCGGGCTGGCATCGATCAGCAGCACCGAGAGGTTCGGGAAGGAAGGCGCGATATGCATGATGTCGGCCCGGACAACTCACTCGACACACGAAACGAAACGCGGCTCCGCCTCAGGGCGAAAGGACCATCCCGACCGTCCGGCTCGGCCGGCGGCGCAGCGGCGACGGGTCGACCCGAAGAGCCAGCACGAGCATGACGGAGCAGTCCCCTGCGGAAGATCCTGCCCAAACGTAGCCAAACGCAGTAAAGCTGAGGTTAAGGCCTCGCATCGGGACTTCGGCCGCGGCCGGCTGGCCTCTGGCGGGGACTGACGGCGACGTGAACGATGCGCTTGGAACCGTTCTCGTCATCCGGCGGTATCGTTATGCGCTTAACCCTTGTGAAGATGCCTTCGAGGAGATTGCCGATGATCCAGACTTCAGGCCTTTCGCGCCGCCGCCTGCTCGCCTTCGGCGCCGGCGCCGCCGCTCTCGCCGCCGCGCCCCGGGTCTGGGCGCAGGCCGCCGCGCCGGCCGCGCCCGCGGGCCCTTTCTCGCTGCCCAAGCGCGCCTACGAGGCCAATGCGCTGGAGCCGCATATCGACGCCGCCACCATGGACATCCACTATAGCCGTCATCATCAGGCCTATGTCACGGCGTTGAACAACGCCGCAAAGGACAATGGCATGCTCGCCAAGGCGTCCTCGGTCGGCGAACTCCTGGCCGATCTGAACCAGCTGCCGGAGAGCATCCGCACGCTGGTGCGCAACAATGGCGGCGGCCACGCCAACCACAGCATGTTCTGGGAGATCATGGCGCCGAATGCCGGCGGCGCGCCGACCGGCGAAGTCGCGGCCGCGATCACCCGCGATCTCGGCGGCTTCGACAAGTTCAAGGCCGATTTCGAGGCGGCGGGCCTGCGCGTCTTCGGGTCGGGCTGGGTGTTCGTTACGGTCGACAAGGCCGGCAAGCTCGCGCTGCTGCCGCGCCCGAACCAGGACAGCCCGATCATGGACAAGCACATGGTGCTGTTCGGCAACGACGTGTGGGAACACGCCTATTACCTGAAGTATCAGAACCGCCGCGCCGATTATCTCAAGGCCTGGTGGAACGTGGTCGACTGGAAGAAGATCGACGAGCGCTATGCGGCCGCGAAGGCCGGCAAGCTGGCGATCTGACCGCCGTCACCAAGTTAAAAAAGGCGCGACAGAGGCTGGGCCGCTAATGCCCGGCCTTCACCCCGCCGCCTTCGCTGAGCCGCGGCAGGAACCAGGCCAGCAGGCCGATGAGCGGAATGTACGAGCACATCCGGTAGACCGTCTCGATGCCGTACCAGTCCGCGAACTCGCCGAGCAGCGCGGCGGCAAGGCCACCGAGGCCGAAGGACAGGCCGTAGAAGAAGCCGCCTACGAGACCGACCCGGCCGGGCATCAGCTCCAGCGCATAGATCAGGATCGCCGCGAAGGCGCTCGACATGATGATGTTGATCACGATGGTCAGCACACCGGTCCAGAATA
Organism: Allobosea sp.; assembly: GCF_048595345.1. Classification (GTDB taxonomy): domain Bacteria; phylum Pseudomonadota; class Alphaproteobacteria; order Rhizobiales; family Beijerinckiaceae; genus Allobosea. The sequence continues at coordinate 26,056 of NZ_JBMDWH010000047.1, read as the reverse complement.
GATCGGCATAGGGCAGGATCAGCGTGAAGGGCAGCGCGCCCAGGATCGAGAACCAGATGATCTTGTTGCGGCCGATCCGGTCGCCCAGCATGCCGCCGCCCAGCGCGCCGGCCGCCGAAGAGGCGAGGAACAGGAACAGCATCACCTGCGAGTTCTGGATCGAGATGCCGAACTTGCCCATCAGATAGAAGGTATAGAAGGAGCTGAAGCTCGCCGTATAGGCGTTCTTCGAGAACAGCAGGATGATCAGGATCGCGATGGCGAAGGCGACCGAGCCCTTGCCCGGCCGCGCCGTCGCGACCTTGGCGACGCCGGCAGGCTTGGGCGGGCGGGCCCGGTCGAGCCTGGCATAGCTCGCGGCGGTCCAGACCATCAGCATCATCGCGATCAGCGCCGCGACCGAGAACCAGGCGAGGCTCCCCTGCCCGCGCGGCACGATGATGAAGGCCGCCAGGAGCGGCCCGAGCGCCCCGCCCGTCTGCCCGCCGACCTGGAAGATGCCCTGCGCCAGCCCATGCTGGCCGCCCGAGGCATTGCGCGCCATGCGCGTCGCCTCCGGGTGGAAGATCGAGGAGCCGATGCCGACACAGGCCGCAGACAGCAGCAGGAGCCCGTAGCTGCCCGCATAGGCGAGTCCGATCAGCCCCATCAGGCTGAACCCCATCCCCACGACCATCGAATAGGGCATCGGATGCTTGTCGGTGTAGAGCCCCACCGCCGGCTGCAGCAGCGAGGCCGAGATCTGGAAGGTCAGCGTGATCAGGCCGATCTGCCCGAAATCGAGCCGGTAGCTCTCCTTGATGATCGGATAGATCGCGGGGATCAGCGACTGGATCATGTCGTTGAGCAGATGCGTCAAGGCGAGGGTGAGCAGCACCGGCATCATCGCGCGCTGGGCGGTGGCGGCGGCGCTTGGCGTGCTGACGGCCATGGCATGGGCTCCGGGGCGAAGCGCGGCGGGACCGATTCCCGTCCTGCGCTTAGCCGGCGGTCTCTAGACGATCGGACCGGACGCAACAATCGAGCCCGGTGGTATTGCCGCTATGCGTCGGGGAGAATGTCGAAGGCCCGAGCCCTTCCCGTCATTGCGAGGAGCGCAGCGACGGAGCAATCCAGGAAGACCGGGTGAGACGTTCGACCCAGTCCCCTGGATTGCTTCGCTTTGCTCGCAATGACGGCCTCAGCCTGTCCGCAGCACCGAAAACACCGCCGCCCGCCCCGGCGCGATGCGGCCATGGCTCTGCGACAGCCCTAGGAAGGCCGCCGGTGTCGCGGTGGCCATGGCGAGCGCCTGTTCCAGCGTCGCGCCGCCCTGCCGGGCCATGTTGAGAACCGCACTGCTCATGTCGAGATGCGCGCCGGCCAGACGCCCTTCGGCATTGACCAGCCGCCCGCCCTCGACACGGATCGTCTCGCCGAACAGCTCGAAGGCGTCGCGGGGCGAGCCGATCGTCGCCATGGCATCGGTGACGAGCATCAGCCGCCGAGGCCCCATCGCCGCGAAAGCCGCCCGCAGGCTGGGCCAGGCCACGTGATGGCCATCGGGGATCAGCCCCGCCGCCAATCCTTCATCGGCCAGCGCCGCCCCGACCAGTCCCGGCTCGCGCGAGCCCAGTTGCGACATGGCGTTGAAGAGATGCGTGACGCCGCTCAGCCCCTCGGCCTGCGCCCGCGCCATCTGCTCATAGGTCGCGACGCTGTGGCCGGCACAGACCTTCACCCCGCGACCGACCAGCGCGCGGATGAAACCCTCCGGCACGCATTCGGGCGCCAGCGTCACCAGCGTCACGCCCTCCCCGCCGAGGCCCGACAGCAGCTCGACATCCTCCGGCTCCGGCCGCAGCAGATTCGCGACCGGATGGGCTCCGTGCCGCTCGGGATTGATGAAGGGCCCTTCGATATGCAGGCCGACGACGCCGTGCACGCCCTGCCGGATCGCCTCTCGCGTCGCCGCGATGGCCTGCGCGATCTCGGCGCGGCTGGCGCTGATCAAAGTCGGCAGCAGATGGCGCGTGCCGAAGCGGGCATGCGCCTCGGCGATCGCGGCGATCCGCGTGACGCTCGGCCCGTCATTCAGCATCACCCCGCCACCGCCATTGACCTGGATGTCGATGAAGCCCGGCGCCAGTACGGCGTCGCCCGGCAGCTCCTCGACAGGGCAATCCGGCGCTGAATCAGCCGGCAGGATCGCGGTGACGATCCCATCCTCGGCCATCACCACCCTGTCCGTCAGCAGCGCCGCGCCGTCGAAGAGACGCGCCGCGCGCCAGCCTCGGCGGGCCATCACAGCGTCTCCGTGACCTTGCGCAGGCCCGGCGGGCTGTCGACATCGCGCCCCTGCAGGCTCGCCGCGCTTTCGAGCGCCCGGTAGACCGGCGCCAACAGCGCGATGGCGTCGAGCGCCGGATCGCCACCGGCAGAGAGGCCCTGCAGCCGCGGCTGCGGCCCGGCGGCTGCGAACACCGGCGCACCCGCTTGTGCCAGCGCCGCCAGCGAGGAGGCGATGCTCTCAGAAACCTCGCCGCCCGGGTCGAGACCCAGAACCGGGTGCTCGGCCCGGATCGCGGCCTTCGGCCCGTGCAGCACCTCGGCCGCGCTGTAGGCGAGCACCGGCACACCCATCACCTCGGCCGACTTCAGCGCCGCCTCGCGCGCCGGCCCCAGGCTGAAGCCGCGCCCGATGACATAACCGGCCGGCGCCCTGGACAGCCTCAGCGCCCAATCCGACCAGTCCAGTTCCAGCGCCTCCGCCAGCCGTTGCGGCGCCGTCTCCACCGCGCGGCGGAACACCTCGTCGCCGGACAGCGCAGCCACCAGCAGCGAGCCGGCGAGCATGGTGTTGACCACCGTCTTGGTCGCCGCCACCGCCAGCTCCGGCCCCGCCAGCACCGGCAGCACATGGCGGCAGGCGCGGGCGGCGGGGGATTCCGGGTCGTTGACCAGCGCGATCGTCTGCGCGCCCGCAGCCGTCGCCTGCTCGGCAGCGGCCACCAGATCGGGGCTGCGTCCGGATTGCGAGACGAGAATATACAAGGCGCCGGACAGCCGCGGCTCGGCTCCATAGCGCGTGACCACCGAGGGCGCCGCCGGCGCGGCGCTGAGGCCGAGCCGGGTTTCGAGCAGATAGCGCAGATGCGTGCCGGCATGGCCGGAGCTGCCGCGCCCGCTCACCACCGCATGGCTGATGCGGGTCAGATCGAGCGCTGCGACGATCCGCGCGATCGCGCCCTGCCCGCCATCCAGCAGCCGGGCCGCCGCCTGCGGGATCTCGGCGATTTCGCGCGCCATCTGCGAGGCTGTCTCTGCGCTCGCACTCATGATGGCTGCCCCAATGCCGGTCCCATGGCCTCTCCCTTCAGCGTCGCGACGAAATCATAGCGATCGCCCCGATAGGCCGAGATCGTGAACTCGACCGGCTTGCCGTTCGCCAGAAAGGCGCGGCGCTCGATCCGCAGCAGGGCGCTGCCCACCGGCACGCCGAGATGGCGCGCCTCTTCCGCCGTGGCGAGCCCGGCATGGATGCGCTGCACGCCATGAGCCGGTGCGGCCCCGCGTTCGGCCAGGGCGGTGTAGAGCGAGGCCTCGATCAGCTCCGGCGAGGGCAGGATCGCCGCCGGCACCACGGCGCATTCGATTGCGAGCGGCTCGCCATCGGCGGTGCGAACGCGGATCAGCCGCACCACGTTTTCGCCGGGCGCCAGGCCCAGCGCCATCGTCTCGGGAGGTTTCGGCCGGGCCAGCTCCTTCGACAACAGCACCGACCCCGGCCGCTCGCCGCGATTGGCGATGTCGTTGGAAAAGGACGCCAGGACCGACAGCGGCTGCTCGATGCGCGAGGCGACGAAGGTGCCCGAGCCATGCCGGCGCGAGAGCGTGCCGCCGCGAATCAGCGCGTCGATGGCGTTGCGCACGGTGACACGGGCATATCCGGTGAGCTGAGCGAGATCGCGCTCGGAGGGCACCGCGTCGCCGGGCTGGAACACGCCGCTCTCGATCAGCCGCGCCAAAGCGCCGGCGAGCCTGAGATAGCGCGGCGTCGGATCGTCCCCCGCCAGCGCCTGCAGGATCGCCTCCTGCTTGGCGGGAATGGCGGATGGCGCGCTCATGGCGCCGCCTTGCGCGCCGGCTTGCCGCCGAGCGCTCCGGCATCGAGCGCCACCAGCGCATGGCGCAGATTGCCGCGATGCTGGTCCAGCAGCGCCTGCGCCTCCTCCGGGCCCGCTCCCCCGGCCAGCAGCACCGCCCGCTTCACATCCCCGCCGACGCGGTCGAGATGGCGCGCCGCCGCCTCCATGCCGCAGCCGGTGATCATGTCCACCATCTGGGCGGCGCGGTGCCTGAGCTTGGCGTTGGTGGTCCGCATGTGGACCATGAGTCCGCGATAGACCCGGCCCATCCGGATCATCAGCAAAGTCGAGAACAGGTTGAGCACGATCTTCTGCGCCGTACCGGCCTTCATCCGGGTCGAGCCCGCCACGACCTCCTCGCCGGTCTCGATCAGGATCGCGTGGTCGCCGGCCTCGAGCAGCGCCGAGCCGCGATTATTGGCGATGCCGATCGTCAGTGCGCCCCGCGCTTTCGCCTCGGCGATGGCGGCGAGCGTGTAGGGCGTGCGCCCGCTGGCGGCGAGCCCGAGAACGACGTCGTTGGCGCCGATCCCGGCGCGGCGCATCGCATCGGCGCCGTCATCGACCGAATCCTCGGCGTTTTCGACCGCATGCAGGATCGCTTCGTCGCCGCCCGCAATGGCGAAGCCCAGCCGCTCTTCCGGCCAGTCGAAGGTCGGCGTCAGCTCCGCCCCGTCCTGCACGCCGATACGCCCCGAGGTGCCGGCGCCCGCATAGATCAGCCGACCGCCGGCTTCGAGCCGCGGCACCGCCGCCGCCACGGCCGCGGCGATCTGCGGCAGCGCGGGCATGATCGCCGCGACCGCCATCAGCTGGCCCTCATAGAGCGCCTTCAGAATGTCGAGATCGCCCCAGGCATCGAGATCCTGGTAACGGGCGCTGACGTCTTCGGTGGCCATGGGAACCTCTTGCTGACCCAGACCAAAATAAGGCCAGTTGAGTTTGCTTAGCAAGCCGGGACGGACCGGGGAAGCGCAGCCTCATCGCCGCAGCGCCGTCCCGACGTGGTTTTCAGGATCGCTATCGGCAGGCCGCGGCCGCGATGAATCAGACCGACAAGCGCTTTCGGCAAGCGATTGAATAAAAAGGCCTTCCCGACCATACCCTTCTCCGAGCCGCATCCGCGCGGTCGTCCGGGGCGCAGCCCTCGGGTCCGATCTTCGATCGGCGCAAGGATACACTCCGTGAGCCGGGAACCATCCCGGAGCGTTTTTCGGTCAGGTTCCGGAATGGATCCCGGATCGGCGCCGCGCCGCAGCTTGTCCGGGATGACGCCGCGAGCAACGAAAAATCAAAGAGACGCAAGCACTTGCCCGCAACGATTGAATCAAGTCCGAAGGCAGCTCAAGCAGGTAGGTTGAGCCGCCCGCCCGTCAAGGGCTCCGGCACGCCGGTCGTGCCCGGCAGGCTCAGCGGCAGCCCCTTCACCGAGCGGATCGCGAGATAGCCGAAGGTCTGCGCCTCGATCACGTCGCCGGCCCAGCCCGCCGCCTCCACCGGCTCGACCGGCACGCCGAGGCGGGTCGCCAGGCGCGCCATGAAATGCCGGTTGAGCCGCCCGCCGCCCGTCACCAGCCAGCGTCTCGGCCGCTTCGGCACATGCCGCAGCGCGTCTACCACGCTCTCGATGGTAAAGGCGGCGAGCGTCGCTGCGCCATCGGCATCGGACAGCGGTTCGACCACCTGCGCCCGGCGATGAAAATCGTTGCGATCGAGTGATTTCGGCGCCGGCCGCTCGAAATAGGGATTGCTCATGAAATCGGCGACGAGGTCGTCCCGCACCACGCCGCTCCCCGCCAGCGCGCCATCGGCGTCATAAGCCTCGCCGCGACGCTTCAGCACGAAATCGTCGAGGATCGCGCTCGCAGGTCCGGTGTCGAAGGCGATGACCTCTTCCCCGTCGATATAGGTGACGTTGCCGACGCCGCCGAGGTTCAGCACCATCACCGGCTGCTCCAGCCCCTGCGCCAGCGCGCGGTGGTAGAGCGGCGCGAAGGGCGCCCCCTCTCCGCCCGCCGCGACATCGGCATGGCGGAAGCGGTCCACGGTCGGAATGCCGAGTGCCGCCGCAACCGCCGGCCCGTCGATGAGCTGGCGGGTGAAGCGGATTTCGGGACGGTGATAGACGGTCTGGCCATGCAGGCCGACGAGATCGATCGTGGCCGGGTCGAGTTTCTGCTCGGCGATGAAGCGGCGGACCGCCTCCAGATGCGCGGCCGTCACCGCCGCTTCCAGCTCGGTCAGCGGGTCCTCGACAGCCCGCTCCGGCGCGGCGATCAGCTCTTGCAGGGCTTTCCGCGTCTCCGGCGGATAGGGATAGCCGGCACCCGGCCCGAAGTTGAGTTGCTCGCGCCCGTCGCTGGTGACGATCGAGACGTCGATCGCATCCATCGAAGTACCGCTGATCACGCCGATCGCGGTGAGAACCGGCTTGTCGAGATCGCGCATCGTTTGGCCCTTCCCCACGCCCGTTCTGCCACGCAAAGGCTTGCATCGGCTCTAGGCGATCGGCTAAGCCTTGTCCAGATTGGTCCATAAGTGGTCCACCTGCGGTCGCCGCCGGTGCCACATCATAATGAGGGGCAAGCCATGGATCGCATCACGCATCGCACCGTCCGTCAAACGTCCATGCTCGCCCGCCGCCTGCGCTGCGGCATCGCCGCCACAGCCTTCATGCTCGCCGCCGGCACGGCCGGCGCGCAGACGCTCGAGGTGGCGGTGGACGCCTCGCCGGCGGGTCTCGATCCGCATATCGTCACCGCCTTCTCCTCCTCCCAGATCGTGCTCGGCCCGATCTATGAAGGGCTGACGGCGCTCGACAAGGACCTCAACATCGTTCCGGGCCTCGCCCAGTCCTGGACCGTCTCGCAGGACGGCAAGACCGTCACCTTCAAGCTGCGTCCGGGTGTCACCTTCCATGACGGCAAGCCGATGGAAGCGGACGATGCCGCCTCCTCCCTGCGCCGCGTCGTCTCCAAGGATGTCGGCTCGCCGTTGGCCAGCCGCCTCGCCGCGATGGAAAGCGCGACCGCCGTCGACGCCACGACGCTGGAGCTGAAGCTGAAGGAGCCCTCGGCCCCGCTGCTCGCCTCGCTCACCGGCATCGCCATCGTCCCGCGCGGGCTGGAGACCAACAAGGACGCGCTCCAGCGCGCGCCGGTCGGCACCGGCCCGTTCAAATTCGAGGAATGGCAGCCCAACGGCTTCATTCGCCTCTCGAAGCATGCCGGCTATTGGAACGCCGGGCAGGTGAAGCTCGCCGGAGTGAAGTTCAACTTCGTGCCCGAGGCCGCGACGCGCGCGGTCGGCATCGGCAACGGCCAGTTCGCGCTGCTGCCGCATATCGACGCCGCGACCGCCATGCAGCTCGAAGGCAAGCCGAATATCGGCATGCAGAAGACGCAGGAGCTCGCCTACACGCTAATCGGCATGAACGTGTCGAAGCCGCCCTTCGACAACGCCAAAGTGCGCGAGGCGCTGAACTATGCGCTGAACCGCAAGGAGATCATCGACGCGGCCCTGTTCGGCGCCGGCGCCCCGGCCGCGCCGCTGCCGCCCGTGCTCAAGGACTGGGCCGTCGATGTGAAGGACCTGCCCTGCTACGCCTTTGACCCGGCCAAGGCGCAGGCGCTGCTGAAGGAATCCGGCGTCGCCCTGCCGATCAGCGTCAGCATGACGATGCTGCCCCGGCAGGACATCCGCGACATCGCCCAGGTGGTCCAGCAGCAGCTCGGCAAGGTCGGCATCAAGGTCGAGCTGAAGAACCCCGAACTCGGCCAGTTCGTCCAGGACTGGCGCAACTCGAATTTCGACCTCTTCGCCTCGACCAATGCCGGCAGCATCGAGCCGGACGATTATTTCTACCGCGCCTTCCGCACTGGCGGCTCGACCAACGTCTTCAAATATTCCAACCCCGAGATCGACGCGCTGCTCGACAAGGGCCGCTCGACGCTCGACAAGCCGGCGCGCCAGACGATTTATCGCGACGTTCAGAAAATCCTCGGCTGCACGGGCCCGGCCGCGCATATCGCCTATCCGACGCTGTTCAGCGCGGTGCGCAGCAACCTCCAAGGCTATCAGATCTACGCCAACCGCTCGCTGGTCTCGCTCGGCGGCGCCAGCCTGCGCTGAGGCCTCGGGTTCGATGGGAGAAGCCGTTGCCTGACGAGACGCGCGTCATCCCGGACTTGCCCCGGGATTCATCGAAAAGCGCCGCCGCTCTAAGATGGATCCCGGAGCTGCGCTTTGCGCGGTCCGGGATGACGCGCACCCTCTGCTTGGTGGAGGATGGCAGCGCAGGCCCCGGCGGCCTCCCGGCTAGCCTCTAGGACCGCCGCATGCTTCGCCATCTGCTCCAGCGCGGCCTCGACCTCGTCATCGTGCTTTTCGGCATCTCCGCGATCGTCTTTCTGATGATCCGGCTGATCCCGGGCGATGCGGTGGCGATCATGCTCGGCGCCAACACCGAGGTGACTCCCGAGCGGATCGCCGCGATGCGGGCCGAGCTGGGCTTGGACAAGCCGCTGCTCGAACAGTATTTGTCCTGGGTCGCCCGCGCGCTGCACGGCGATTTCGGCACCTCGATCTGGACCGGCCGCCCGGTCATCCAGGAGATCGCGGCGCAAATTTGGCCCACGCTGGAGCTGACCTTTCTCGCGCTGCTGTTCGGTGCGGTGCTGGCCCTGCCGCTGGGCTGCCTGATGGCGCAATGGCGCGGCGGGCGGGCCGATCTCGTGCTGCGGGTCGGCGCCATCGCGGGGCTGACCATTCCCTCCTTCTGGCTCGGCATCGTCATGCTGATCGCGGCGGCGACCTTTCTGCCGAGTTTCGCCTCGTTGGGCTATGTCCCCTTCTCCGAAGACCCGCTCGGCAATCTGCAGCGCATGCTGCTGCCGGCGATCGCGTTGGCACTCCCGATCCTCGCCAATCTCTCCCGCCTCGTCCGCTCGGCGATGCTCGATGCGCTCGGGCAGGACTATGTCCGCACCGCCCGCGCCAAGGGCCTCGCCGAGAACGCGGTGCTCTATCGCCATGCGCTGCGCAACGCGCTGATCCCCTTCGTCACCAGCGTCGGCATCATGGCGGGCTATTTGTTGGGCGGCGCCATCGTGGTCGAGCAGGTGTTCTCGATCCCCGGTCTCGGCCGGCTGATCCTCGGCGCCATCGCCGAGCGCAATTATCCGCTGGTGCAGGCGACGATCCTCGTGGTCACGGTCGGCTTCGTCGCGGTCAACGCGCTGGTCGATCTCGCCTATGCGCTGATCGACCCGCGGCTGAGGACGGCCGCGTGAGCCAGAGCCGCCGCATCGCCCTCGTCGCGGGCATCTTCGTCGCGCTTCAGGTCGCGCTCGCCATCGGAGCGCCGCTGGTCGCCCCCTATGATCCGCTGGCGCAGGACATCGTCGCACGCCTGAAGGGCCCGAGCCTCGCCCATTGGTTGGGCACAGATCATCTCGGCCGCGATATCCTCTCGCGGATCCTCTACGGCTATCGCACCGCCCTGATCGCCTGTGGCATCGCGGTGGGGCTCGCCTTGGTGATCGGCGGCGGGCTCGGCCTGCTCGCGGCCTATTATCGCGGCTGGTGCGAGCGCATCGTCATGCGGGCCATGGACATCCTCTTCGCCTTCCCGGTGATGCTGCTGGCGATCGGCATCATCGCCATGCTCGGCCCCCGCACCGAGAGCGCTGCCATCGCCATCGCCGTGGTCTATGTGCCGATTTTCGCCCGCCTGCTGCGCGGGCCGGCTTTGGTGCTGATGGAGAGCGATTTCGTCGCGGGTGCGCGCTCCATCGGCGCCGGCGACCTGCGCATCATGCTGCGCCATATCCTGCCGAACCTCGCTTCCGTCATCCTGGTGCAGACCTCGCTGCTGCTCTCCGCCGCGATCCTCGTCGAGGCCTCGCTCTCCTTCCTCGGGCTCGGCACCCAGCCGCCGACGCCCTCGCTCGGGCTGATGCTGGCGGAGGGGCGCAATTTCGTGCTGCTCTCGCCCTGGAACGCGATCTTCGCCGGCCTCGGCATCCTCTTTCTCTCGCTCGGCTTCAACCTCTTGGGCGACGCGCTGCGCGACGAGCTCGATCCGCGCCTGCGGGACAGGGCATGATCCGCCCCGCGCTGCCGGAGGACACCCCCGCCGCCGCGGCGCTGATGGCTGAGGCTTATGCCGTGCATTTCCGCCCGATCCTCGGCGAGGCGGCGCTGTCCTTCGACACGGCGCATTTCGAGGCCCGCTTCGCCCGTGACCTCGCGGATCTGGTCGTGCTGGACGAGGGCGGCGTGAAGGGCCTCCTGCTCCTGACGGAGGGCCACATCGCCATGCTCTTCGCCGCCACGCCCGGCGGCGGCGCGGGGTCGGCTTTGCTCGCTTTCGCCGAGGCGAACGGGGCGCGCTCGCTGGAAGTCTTCGCGGAGAACGAGGGCGCGCGGCGGTTCTACGAGCGCGCCGGTTGGCGGGTGGTGAGCGAATATGCCCGGCCGTTCGCCGGAGCGGAGCACCGCTTTCTGCGTTATGAGAAACTATCGATTGAACGAGCAAAGCGCGGGGAACCCCTCTCCTGTAAGGAGAGGGGCAGGGGTGAGGTGTAGGCCCTTGAGAGGCGGAGCCAGCGCTGACCTTGCCGCAGCGGCTACAGGGAAAGCTGGTTTGCCGGCCTGCCCTCATCCCTGCCCCTCTCCCACACGGGAGAGGGGTTCCCCGCGTGTGATCCCGCGGCGTGTGGAGGAGACCCCATGGAAAAGCTCCTGATCCGCGGCGGCCGGTGCCTGTCCGGCACCGTCGATATCCGCGGCGCTAAGAATGCCGCCCTGCCCGCCTTCGCGGCCTCGCTCCTCTCCGACAAGCCGCTGACTCTGCGCAACCTGCCGGATGTGGTCGATGTCCGCACCATGCAGGCGCTGATGGAGGGCTATGGCGTCGCGGTCTCCGGTCGCTCTACCGACGTGCTGACCTTCGACGCCGCCGCAGCCGAGCCGCACGAGGCCAGCTACGACATCGTCCGCAAGATGCGCGCGACCATCCTCGTGCTCGGCCCGCTCCTCGCGCGCTTTGGCCGGGCGCGGGTGTCGCTGCCCGGCGGCTGCGCCATCGGCGCGCGGCCGGTCGATCTCCACATCAAGGCGCTGGAGGCGCTCGGCGCCACCATCACCGTCACCGGGGGCTATATCGAGGCCAGCGCGCCGGGCGGCCTCTCCGGAGCGCGCATCGTCTTCCCCTTCTCCTCCGTCGGCGCCACCGAAACCGCGATGCTGGCGGCGAGCCTGGCCCGTGGGGAGACCGAGATCGTCAATGCCGCCAAGGAGCCCGAGGTCGCCGATCTCGCCAACTGCCTGCGCGCCATGGGCGTCACCATCGAGGGCATCGGCACGCACCGCCTGCTGATCCAGGGCACGAGCACGCTGAAGCCCGCGAGCCACGAGATCGTCGCCGACCGGATCGAGGCCGGCACCTATGCCGTCGCCGCCGCCATCACCGGCGGCGAGCTGGAGCTGGTCGGCGCACGGCTGGAGCATCTGGCCGCCGTCGGCGAGGCGCTGGAGGCGGCAGGCGTGCGCCTCTGGCCAAGCGACCGCGGGCTCATGGTGACGCGGCCAGGCCCCCTCACCGGCATCGACGTGATGACCCAGGCCTATCCCGGTTTCTCGACCGATCTGCAGGCGCAGTTCATGGCGCTGATGTGCGTGGCGGAAGGCACCTCGACGATCCGCGAGACGGTGTTTGAAAACCGCTTCATGCATGTGCCGGAACTCGTCAGGCTCGGCGCCGACATCACGCTCAAGGGTACGAGCGCCACGGTGCGCGGGGTTACCCGCCTCAAGGCCGCGCCGGTCATGGCGACGGATCTTCGTGCCTCGGTCAGCCTCGTGCTGGCCGGTCTCGTCGCCGAAGGCGAGACGGTGGTGAGCCGCATCTACCATCTCGATCGCGGCTATGAGGCGCTCGACCGCAAGCTGAAGCGCTGCGGCGCCGAGATCGAGCGGGTGCCGGCATGATGAGCGAGGCGCTTTATCTCGGCGTCGATGGCGGCGGCACCGGCTGCCGTTGCCGGCTGGAAACGGCGAATGGCGAAGTGCTGGGCGCAGGGATCGCCGGTCCGGCCTCGCTCAGACTGGGACAGGAGACGTCGCTGGCCGCCGTGGTGCAGGCGACGCGCGGCGCCCTCGCCGAAGCGGGCCTCGGCGAAACCGACCTCGGCCGTATCCATGCCGGCATCTGCCTCGCCGGCATCGGTCGCAAGGGTGCGCGCGAGGGCCTCGCCGGCTGGCAGAGCCCCTTCGCTACGGCGGTCTTCGAAAGCGACGGCCTCGCCGCCTGCCTCGGCGCCCATGCCGGCGCGGATGGCGGCATCGTCATCATCGGCACCGGCTCGATCGGGCTCGCCCGGCTGGACGGCCGGGAACTGCGCATCGGCGGCTATGGCTTCCCCATCGGCGACGAGGGCAGTGGCGCCGATCTGGGCCTCGCCGCGATCCGCCTCGCCTTGCGCGCCCATGACGGGCGCGAGCCGGACACCCGCTTCACCCGCGACGTGCTCGCCCGCTTCGGCGGCGATCCCTTCGAGGTGGTGGCCTGGATGGACAAGGCCCATGCCACCGATTACGCGACGCTCGCCCCGCTGGTGCTGCGCCATGCCGATCTTGGCGACGCCCATGCCCGTGCGATCATGCAGAACGCCGCGGCGATGATCGATGCCATCGTCCGCGCATTGTTAGACCGCGACGTGCCGCGCCTCAGCCTGATCGGCGGCCTGTCCTCGGCGATGGAAGCCTGGCTCGCCCCGGATGTCCGCCGCAGACTCTCCCCTGTGCAAGGCGACGCGATCGCGGGCGCGCTGGCGCTGGTGCGGCAAAACCATGCCGAAGATGGTGGAGGGAACGCCCTTCCTGGGAGCGGAAGCTCAGCCGCATGACAGACCGACCGATCGCCGCGCAGCGCGATCCTCAGCGCGCGTAGATGGGGAAGGCTTTGGTCAGCTCCGCGACCTTCGCCCTCGCGCCCTCGACGACAGAATCCGAGTTTCCGGCGCCTTCCGCCTCCAGCAGGTCGGCGATGACGCTGCCCAGAATGCGGAACTCCGGCTCCTTCATGCCGCGTGTCGTCGCGGCGGCGACACCGAGGCGGATGCCGACCCATTCGGGCGGGCGCGGGCTGTCGTTGGGGATGGGGTTCTTGTTCGTCGTGATGTTCGCGCGGGCGAGGACGTTCTCGGCCTGTTTGCCGATGAGGTTCTTGCTCGTGAGATCGACGAGCACGATGTGGGTATCGGTCCCGCCGGAGACGATGCGGACGCCTCGCGACGTCAGGGTTTCGGCCAGGGTGCGGGCATTCGCGATGATCTGCGCGGCATAGGCCTTGAAGTCGGGGCGCAACGCCTCACCGAGACAGACGGCCTTGGCGGCCAGGACCTGGCTGTGCAGCGAGCCTTGCACGCCCGGGAAAACCGCCGCCTGCAGCTTCTTGAACCAGGCTTCGTTGTTGGTGAGGATGAGGCCGCCGCGCGGCCCGCGCAGCGTTTTCGTGGTGGTGCAGGTCACGATATCCGCATGCGGAAACGGCGAGGGATGCGCGCCCCCGGCGACGAGGCCTGCGATATGGGCCATATCCACGAGGAACCAGGCCCCGATCTTCTTGGCGATGCTGCCCATACGCTCGAAATCGAGGGTGCGCGGATAGGCCGAGCCGCCCGTGATCAGCAGCGTCGGGCGGACACGCTCGGCAATCCGCTCCATCTCGTCATAGTCGATCACCTCCGTCTCGGGATCGACGTTGTAATTATGCGATTCGAACCAGCGACCCGACAGGTTGCCCTTCATTCCATGGGAAAGATGGCCGCCGGCCGCAAGATCGAGCGAAAGGACCTTGTCGCCCGGCTTCAGCAGCAGGAAGAAGACGGCGAGGTTGGCCTGTGTGCCCGAATGCGGCTGCACATTCGCATAATCGCAGCCGAACAGTTCCTTGGCACGGTCGATCGCCGCCTGCTCGGCGATGTCGACGAACTCGCCGCCGCCATGGAAGCGGTTGCCCGGATATCCCTCGAGGGTCTTGTTCGTCATCTCATGGCCGAGCGCATCTAGCACGGCGCGGCTGACGATGTTCTCGGAGGCGATCAGCTCGATCTGGTCCTGCTGCCGCTTCCGCTCGCTGTCAAGCGCCCCGGCGATCAGAGGATCGGTCTCGTGAACCGACGCGGTGAAATACTCTCTCGTTGCATCGCTCACGGCAGATCCCCCTCGATCGGCGATTGGTCGCCGACGACGCTACGGCATGAAACGGGCAAAGAAAATTTAATAATTCTTGATCGTTGATTTAGCACCAGTAATCATTTGAGTTCTCGAACTCACCGGTGCTTCATGGACCTGTCCCGCCTGCGCGCGTTGCGAGAGCTGTCGATCCGGAAAACGATGGCAGCCGCGGCCGAGGCCCTTCGCGTGACGCCTTCGGCGGTGTCGCAGGCCATCGCTCAACTCGAGGACGAACTCGGCATCGATCTCGTCGAGCGAAGAGGGCGCGGCGTCGAACTGACGCCGGCCGGACGGCAGCTCGTTCAGCGCGCCGAGCGCGTCCTGATCGAGCTGGAAGCGGCGCATGCAGACATCGCGGACATGAAGAAGATCGTGGCGGGGCAACTCCGGGTCGCGGCATTTCCCTCGATCGCGGCCGCGTTGATCGCAGGCACCATCCACGATCTCGTCCGATTGCACCCTCAGCTCTCCGTCCAGTTCGATGAGATGGAGCCAACCGAGAGTCTCGCGGCATTGCGGGGCTGGCAGGTCGACATCGCCGTCATCGACGATCTCAACGTGCCGCCGGGGGCGATCGATCCCGGCATCCAGACCAAACCGCTGATCGAGGACGTGTTCAACGTGATGGTCTCGCGCGACCATCCGCTCGCCGGGCAGCCGAGCGCGGCGCTTTCGGACCTTCGAAACGAGCGCTGGGCGCTCGATACGGCTTCGCCGGCCTATAATCGCATGATCAACGAGGCATGCCAGGCCGCCGGCTTCAATCCCAACATCGTCGCCCGCTGCAAAGGATTCGAGGTCACGATCGCGCTCATCAGAGAAGGCTATGGCATTTCGATCCTGCCCGGCCTTCGCGCGAGCTACGATTTGGAAGATGTCTGGGTCTGCAGGCTCACGCCGGAAATCCGTCGGAGAATTTCGTTGGCGTTCCGAAAGGGAGAGAAGTTGCCCCCCGCGATCGCCGCGTTCGTCACGCAGCTGGAAAGCAGGATCGGACGCCGGGCCATCCCGTCCGGAGCCGCCCCGCTCGGTTGAAATCGGTTCCGCCTCGCGGCGCGCAGTGCGGTGCCCGCTTCCGTCCGGCCGAAGCCGTCGCCGCATCGAGGTGCCCTTCGCTGATGGATATCGGCAGATCGGAATCGCCCGACTCGATGCCGGAACAGAGTTCGCAAGCAGGCCGATTCTGTCCGGGAATGGTGGGCCGGGCCGGACTCGAACCGGCACCGGCGCTGTTATGAGCAGCGAGCTCTAACCATTGAGCTACCGGCCCGCTCCTCGCCTACAACATCGGCCGCAAAAGAAAAACCCCGCGGCGTGCCGCGGGGTCGTGGGAGGCGGTGCGGGCTGAAGGCTCTCAGGCGGCCTCGGCGTGATCGCTGTTTTCATGCGCCGCGGCATGCCCCTCGCGGAACTGGAACCGGGCGATATGCTCGGTCAGGGCGCGGGTCTGCTCGTCGGTGAGCGCGAGCGCGGCGTTGGTCTCCTCCACGAGGGCCGCATTCTGATGCGCCATGGCGCCGATGCCGTCGATCTCGTGGTTGATCGCCGAGACGTCGCTGGCTTGGCTGCGCGCGGTCTGGGAGATGCCGTTCATCAGCCCCGTCAGCTCGTTGACCGAGGAGACGATCGCCCCGAACATCGCCGAGGTCTCCTCGACCAGCCCGACGCCGACCTTGACGTCGCCATGGGCGGCCTCGACCAGCTTCTTGACATCGTTGGAGGCGTCGGCCGAGCGCTTGGCGAGGCTGCGGACCTCGGAGGCGACCACCGCGAAGCCCTTGCCGGCATCGCCGGCGCGCGCCGCTTCCACCGCCGCGTTCAGCGCCAGCAGATTGGTCTGGAAGGCGATTTCGTCGATCATCGCAATGACCTCCGAGATCTTGCTGGAGGACTGGCGGATGCGCTGCATGGCTTCCAGCGCCGAGGCGACGACGGTCTCGCCCCGCTGCGCCCGCTCCTCGGCGGTCTGCGCCATGCCGGTCGCCTGGGCGGCTTCGGTCGCTGTCTTCTTCACCGTGCCGGCGAAGGCGCCGAGCTGATTGGTCGCCATCGAGACGGCGTTGCTTTCCTCGCTGGTGCGCTCGGCGAGGTCGGTGACGCCGTCGAGAATCTCGCTGGTGGCGCTGCGCACCGCCGAAACCGTCGCGGACAGACGGGCGAGCGTGCTCTCGAACTCTTCGGCCAGCTGATTGGTGCCGTCCTTCAGCTCGGCGAAGGCTCCGCTGTAGATCCCTTGGATGCGGGCGGAAAGCTGGCCGGCGGACAGCTCGGACAGGACCGAGCAGGTCTCGGAAAGGCCGGACTGCACCGTCTCCAGCAGCTCGTTGACCGAACCGGCGAGCGCGTTGAGCTCCGGATCGGCGAACTGGGCCGCGACGCGCTGGGTGAAATCGCCGGCGGCGGCGGCGGCGACGACGACGCCGAAGGCTTCGCCCAGCTCGCGCATCATCTCGCGGCGCTGGGCCTGCATGCGCTGCTCGTCCTCGACCTTGGCCGCCTCGGCCGCGCGCAGCGCCACCGCGTTGTCGCGGAAGAGCAGGACGCTCTTGGAGATGTCGGAAATCTCGTCATTGCCGCGGGTGTCGACTACGGTGTCGAGCTTGCCGTTCGCGATGGCCCCGGTGGCGGCCCAGAGCCGGTTGAGGCGGCCGACGATCTGCGGGCGCACATAGAAGAGCGCGAGTGACAGCGCGATCAGCAGGGAGCCCGCGCCGAGGATGCCGAGCCACATCACGCTCTGATGGATGACCTCGGAGCTGGACGCGCTGGCGGCGGCGGCACTGTTGCGGGCATTGCTCACGAGTTCATCGACAGCGGCGCGCACCCCGGCGGCGGCCTTGCGCGCATCGTTCAGACCCTGGGCCATCGCGGCCCGGGTTTCGAATTCGCGCTCGCGGATCACCACGACGCCGTTGCGGTCGGCGCTCAGATTGATGATCGCCTGAACGGCACTGCTGCGCTCCTCGTTCCGGCGCAATGCCTCGGCATCGGCGAGCAGCGCCATCAGCCGCTTGTTGCTCGCATTGAGCTGGATCTTCAACTGCGCGAAGCGCTGGGGAGTCTCGCTCTGCGCGATCTCGCGCAGCAGGCCGACCAGCTCGCTGGCCTGCAGCTGCAGCGCCTGCAGCGCGTTGAACAGGGCCAGGTCCTTGTCGACGACCTCGTTGAGCGCGGATTCGAGCTTGCCGCCCTCCACCTGGGCGGCGGAGGAGATACCCATCTTCAGGTTGAACTGCGCATCCGACGTCTCGAAATCGGCGATGGCGGTGAAGGCGTCGCGGGCCTTGGCGAGCCGGGCGAGAGCGGCCGTCTGCTGCGCGACGTTGCGAAGCCGGTCGCCCGTCAGATTGTCGATCTCGTTGATCTGTCGCGCCAGGTTGTCGATCGCCTTCTGGGTATTCGACTGATCGACCTTTCCGATCTGGAAGATCTTGCGCATCAGCTCCATCTGGCGCGCCTCGGCCTGGTCGAGCTCGCCGGTGAGGGCGGAGCGCTCCTGCACCGTCGCGACCTCGCTGAAGCGCGCGGCCAGCGCGTTGGACTGGGTGGCGGCCTGCGAGAGCTCGAGCGCCAGCTGGACCACCGGCATCTTCTGTTCGACGAGGCCGTCCACGGTCGCTTCGACGCGCTGGTAGGAGAACCACGCCACGCCCGTCGAGATGATCGTCAGGGCGGTGAGTGTGCCCAGTGCAGCATAGATTCGCGAAGCGATACCGATCCGCATCGGCTTGCGCTCGCGCGTCTTGGCTTTGGTCATGTGTTCCGCTCCGAGGGACGCGACGCTGAAGGAGATAGGCCGGGAGCCGGGAGCGCCGAACGGAAGAGGCGGGCAACGACCCGCGCGGTTCGGAGCCCCCGCCATCGCGCGTCGCGACGGCCGGCGCTCTACCCACGGTCGTAGCCCAGGCCTTCCCCCCATCGCCGCGATCCGGCTTGATGAGGAGAAGCTGCGGCCTGCGCGCTTAAAGAACGTTTAAAATTGGATTCTTTTGAATCACTCCACACGCAGGACGAGTGACGTTCCGTTAGGAAGTCGGCCGCTGCGAAGCGCTGTCGTCGAAGACCGCCGGGCGCCTCGACGCGGCGTGCCTATCGAGGCACGGGGCGCGGGCGGCCTTCTTCGTCGATCGCGACGAAGGTGAAGGTGGCATCGGTCACCTTTTCGTGAATCGTGGTACGGAAGCGCCGGGCCCAGGCTTCGACATGGATCTTCATCGAGGTGCGGCCGACCGACTCGATCTCGGTATAGACGCTGAGCACGTCGCCGACCTTCACCGGGCGAATGAAGGTCATCGCATCCACCGCCACCGTCACCACGCGGCCCTGCGCGCGATCGACCCCCGCGATGCCGCCGGCCGCGTCCATGCGCGACATCACCCAGCCGCCGAAGATGTCGCCATTGGCATTGGTATCCGCCGGCATCGCATTGATGCGGACGGTGAGCTGGCCGCGCGGCGCCTCGTCCCCGCTGACACCGATCTCGCCCATGATCGCCCCCTCGCCGCGCAGCAACGCGCCCGTACCCGACTTTCGTCGATAGCGGGAAGCCGCGATGGCTTCAACCGGCTCAGGCCGAGGCCGGCAGGCTGCCGCCCGAGGAGGCGCGCCGCGCCCGCATCATGAGCCAGCAGACGATGGCGAGGTTGAGGAGGTTCCAGGCCAGCCCGTTGAGGAAAGCCGCGCGATAGGAGGCGAAGGCGTCGAAGATCGCGCCGGAGACATAGCCCCCGAAGGCCATGCCGAGGATCGTCGCCGACATCACGATGCCGATGCGCGTGCCGGCCTCCCGCGCCGGCAGATATTCGCGGATGATTACCGCATACATCGGCACGATCCCGCCCTGGAACAGGCCGAAGATGCCGGTGACGATGAACAGCGAGGTCAGCCCGTCGAACCAGAGATAGAGAAAGAGCGCGAGCCCCTGCATCAGGGAGCCCAGCGCCAGCGTCGCGGCCCCCCCGATCCGGTCCGCGACGAAGCCCGAACCGATGCGGCTGATGATGCCGAGCGCAAGCATCAACGAGAGCATTTCAGCGCCGCGCGCCACGCCATAGCCGAGATCGCCGCAATAGGCGACGATATGGACCTGCGGCATCGCCATGGCGACGCAGCAGGAGAAGCCCGCGACGGCGAGCAGCCATTGCAACTGGTTGGGCGTGAGCCCCAGATCGCCCCGCGCCCCGGCGCTGGCGGCTTCGGCGGCCGCCAGGCTCGCGGCGGAGGGCCGGCGGCGGAAGAACCCGGCGAAGGGAAGCATCACCGCGAGCACGGCGAGGCCGATGCCGATATGCGTCGCGCGCCAGCCGTGATGGGCGACGCCCCAGGTGATCACCTGCGGCCAGATCACCCCCGCCAGATAGCTGCCCGAGGCGCCGAACACGACGGCGAGCCCGCGATGGCGCCGGAACCAGTGCGAGAGGTCGGCGATGAGCGGCGAAAACCCCGCCCCGCCCCCGACGCCGATGAAAAGATGGACGAGCGCGAACTGCCAGAGCGTCTGCGTCACCCCCGCGATCATATAGCCGCCGCCGAGCAGCAGCGCGCCCAGGACGATCGGGACGAGAATGCCGTAGCGGTCGGCGATGCGCCCCATCGCAATATTGCCGAAGCCGAAGCCCAGCATCACGCAGGTATAGGGCAGGGACGCGCCCGCGCGCAGCGTCCCGAACTCCTGCTGCACCGAGGGCAGCACCACGACGACCGACCAGGTGCCGACGCAGGCGGCCGTGCCGACGATCAGCGCGATCGCGAGACGCAGCCAGGCATAGGGGGAATCGGGCGCATAGCGCGCCGCATCGTCGGTGGGGGCCATGTTTCCTCGGCGGGCGGCTGACGCGACCTTCAGTCCGAGGCTTACCAGCTACCAGCCGACACACAACTGCCGCCGGCACGGGCCGGGGCTGCATTTCGCAACGGAAAAGCCGCAGCCCGGAGGCTGCGGCTTCCGATACCGACGAGCCGCGGGCCGGTCAGGCGGCGCGGCGCTCGTGGCGGCCCTCGTTCACCTCCTCGATGATCTTGGCGACGAAGGCCGGCAGGTCATTGGGGTTGCGCGAGGTGACGACGCCCTTGTCGGTGACGACCTCCTTGTCCTCCCATTGCGCGCCGGCATTGATGAGGTCCTGCTTCATCGTGTTGTAGGAGGTGAGCTTGCGGCCCTTGGCGATGCCGGTGTCGATCAGCAGCCAGGGCGCATGGCAGACGGCCGCGACCACCTTGCCCTGTTCGAAGAAGCTCTTGATCAGAGAGAGCGCCTTGTCGTTGCCCCGCAACGTGTCGGGGTTCATCTGCCCGCCCGGGAGCACGATGGCGTCGTAGTCGTCGGCACGGGCCTGGTCGAGTGCGCGGTCGACCTTGACCGGGCGGCCCCAATCCTTCTTGTCCCAGCCCTTGATCTCGCCCTGCTCGGGCGAGACGATCTCGACGGTGGCGCCGGCCTTCTGCAGGGCGGCGTGCGGCACGTCGAGCTCGGACTGCTCGAAGCCGTTGGTGGCGAGAATCGCGATTTTCTTTCCGGCCAGATCGCTCATGGTGTTCTCCTGAACTATTGGAATGTGTTCAGGAGAACGATGCCGGGCCGGAAGCGTTCCCGGACAAAAGGACGCGTCGACCTCAGCGGAAGATGCGCTCACCCTCCATGTCGACGATCTGCTGGCCCTTGGTCAGCGTGAAGTTCGCCGCATCCTCCTCACCGGGAAAGCGATCCGCCCGCACGAAGCGATGGCTCTTCGTCTCGCCGTCGACGACCTTCTCGATCACGCCGCAGAGCTGATAGCCGCCCTCTTCCTTGTAGGGGGTGGCGTGGATGGTGAAGCCGTTGTGCTCGATGCTCTTCAGCGGCCCCTTGGGCTTCTCCTCGGCGGGCTTGCGGCCGCCGCCGAACAGCGACTTCAGGAAGGACATCGCGGCACTCCTCAGGCCCGGACGATCGAGCAGATCAGCGACGGCACCGCCATCGATGCGGCAGAAGTAGTCGCCCACGCCGGCCCTGCCAAGCGCCGGCTCCCTGTGCAGGGCGCTCTTGGCAAGCGCGGGCGGCTGGATTATGCAGCGCTCAGCGGGCGCCCTGCCCGTTCGTAAGCGTCTCACGTCAGGCAACGCATCCCCTCGGCTCGGCCGTCAGGATGCCCATCGATGGCCTGCCGCTTGCGAAAGACCAAACCCATGACCCGTTCGACCGATCGTCGCCTCCCCGCCCGTTATGGCGCGGTGGTGATGCCTTTCATCCTCTCGGTGCTGATGACCTTCGTGGTTTCCGGCATCGCCACGCTCAAGGCGCTGGGCGCGAGCCCTGAGATGCTGAGCGTCTGGCCCGTCTCCTGGGGCCTCTCCTGGCTGGTCGCCTTCCCGACCCTGCTGGTCATCCTGCCGCTGGTGCGCCGGCTGGTCGCACTCGTCGTGGCGCCGCCGGCCTGACCCCGGCTCATGCCGCGAGGTGCAAAGCCACCTCGCGGCGATGCGGCCGGGCGCGGTGCTCGAAGAGATAGACGCCCTGCCAGGTGCCGAGCACGAGCCGCCCGCCCATCACCGGGATCGACAGGCAGACCGGCGTCAGCGCCGCCTTGATATGGGCGGGCATGTCGTCCGGCCCCTCGGCGCGATGCACGAGATAATCCATCGCCGGATCGTCGGCGGAGGGCACCAGCCGCTGGAAAAAGGCCTGCAGATCGCGCTGCACATCCGGATCGGCATTTTCCTGGATCAGCAGGGAGCAGGAGGTATGGCGCACGAAGACGGTCATCAGCCCGCTCGCCTCCCCGCTCTCGCGCAGGAACTGCACGACACGGGGCGTGAACTCGTAGAGGCCGGTGCCGCGCGTTTCGATGGTCAGGACGGTTTGGCGCACCGAAGCCTCAACGCTCGGTTAGCGCCAGCTTGGCGCCGAGCGCGACGAAAGCAGCCGCGAAGCTGCGCCGGAGCCAGGCCATCACCGAAGGCCGCCCCACCACCTTGTCGCGCATCACCGCGGCGAAAGCGCCATAGAGCGCGAAAACCACGAAGGTCATCGCCATGAACACGGCCGACAGTTCGAGCATCCGCGCCATCGGGCTCGCCTCCTCGGCCGCGATGAACTGCGGCAGGAAGGCGACGAAGAAGATCGAGAGCTTGGGGTTGAGCAGATTGAGCGCCAGGCCGTCGCGCAGCACCCGCCACGCCGAGCGGCTGTCCGGCCGCGCATCGACCGAGAGCGCGCCATGCTCCTTCAGCGTCTGCCAGGCCATGAACAGCAGATAGGCGACGCCGGCATATTTCACGATGCCGAAGGCGAGCGCGCTGGCATGCAGCAGCGCCGCAAGCCCCATCATCGCTGCCAAGAGATGCGGCACGATCCCCAGCGTGCAGGCGAAGGCCGCGAGAAGGCTCGCCCGCGAGCCGCGCGTCAGCCCTGCCGCGATGGTGTAGAGCGCGCCGGTCCCGGGCGAAGCGACGATGATGAGTGAGGTCAGCAGAAATTCGGGGGACATGGCGAAGACCTCCCTGAGGGAGCGCTCAGAAAGCCCTCTCGGCCGCGCAAGATCAAGCGGCCGGCGCGAATCAAAACTTAGGCATTGACCTAACTATTGTCAGACTGGTAGCAAGCCACATGGCTGCTGCCGCGATCTCGCTCGACGACACCTTCCGTGCCCTCGCCGATCCGACGAGGCGCGCCGTGGTTCAGGCGCTGGGCCGCGGTCCGGCGTCCGTGAGCGAGCTGGCGCGGCCCTTCGACATGGCCCTGCCCAGCTTCCTCCAGCATCTCAGACTGCTGGAGGAGACGGGACTGGTCACGACCATCAAGACCGGGAGGATCCGCCTCTGCACCTTGCGGGCAGAGCCTCTCGCGGCAGCCGAACGCTGGCTCGAAGACCAGCGCAGCCTCTGGACGAAACGCCTCGACCAGCTCGACAGGCTGGTCCTCGACATGAAAGCTGAGGAGGACGCCCCGTGACCGACGCCCACGCAACCCATTTCGACCCCGCGCTCGATCTCGAATTGCGGCGGGAGGCGGCTGTCCCGCCCCGCCTCGTCTGGCGCGCCTGGACGGAACCCGAGTTGCTGATGCAATGGTTCACGCCCGCGCCCTGGCGCACGACAGCCTGCGAGCTCGACGTGCGGCCGGGTGGGAAGTTCCGGACCGTGATGGAAGGCCCCGCCGGCGAAAAGCACGACAACGCCGGTTGCGTGCTGGCCGTCGAGCCCGAGCGCTTCCTGCTGTTCACCGACGCGCTCGGCCCCGGGTTTCGCCCGCTGGGCTCGGGGTTCATGACCGCCTCGGTCACGATCGAGCCGACGGCGACCGGCACGCTCTACGTCGCCCGCGCCTATCACAAGGACGCGGCCGGCAAGGAGCAGCACGAACAAATGGGCTTCCACCAGGGCTGGGGCGCGGCCTGGGAGCAGTTGGTGGGGTTGGTGGGGAGGTTGTGAGGGGATTGCGCTTTGCTTTTACCGCAACCTCAAGGGCAACGAGTTTTCTCGGAACCACTCGGGTCATCCCGGACAAGCTGCGAAGCAGCGCCGATCTGGGATCCATCATGGAGCGTCGGCGCTCTTCGATGGATCCCGGGGCAAGCCCGGGATGACGGCGTGTTTCAGTGCAAAACTGAGCAGGCCTGCTATGTAGCTTTCACTGTTCGGGATCGAGTCCGGAACGGCGTTCTTGCCATTGGTGATAGGTCCAGCGACCGTCAGCGGTCTTCCATTCGATGCGGCCATTCGCGTTTCGGTCAAGAACGACTGCAGCTGCCGCTGAAGGGCTTGAGAAACCGAAGTCCCGCGCAAATATGAATTTGCTACCGTCAAAGGAAGTCGCCAAGACACCCTGCGCGATCAGTTCGTCTTTTAAGCCTTGGTAGCCACGGCCGACATTCTGCGTATCTTTCCGAGCTTCTGATCCCGAACGGACAATAAACTCGTCATCCACTTCGATAGCAGATGCTTTGACTCCGCTCCTATGAACGATTTCAAAAACGACATCACTATTTGACGGCGTCACTACTTCACCGGCAGAGCTTTGGGTGAGCTGCGGCCTAGGCTTCAAAAGGTCCAGCCCGATCGTGGGTAATACGACCCGAAGATTAGCGAGGAACGCCTCCATGTTCGCGCGATCAGCCTCCGGCAAACGACGGCGTTCGGCATCAGGCGCCTGCCCATTGTCCAGTTGAACCCGACCGGCCGCCTTTGCCATCTCGATAAGTCTGGCTTCGAGATAGCGGACATGACCCTTGGTCAGCGCTTCATCAGACGTCGTGATAACGACGGCGTGCTCCCAAAAGGCACGCGCACCGGCACTTTGAGCGATCCGCTCTCTAACGCTATCAGCCTCGCCAATATACGTCCGCATCTTCAGCGGATTCTCTGGATCGGGACCGTAAAGGATATAGACCCCAGTCCGATCGACCTCATGACGTGCAAGCAGACGGCCAAAATTGGACTGGTTGGACAGGAGGATAGAACCCGTCCACCCGTGGATCGAGGCAATCATCAATCCGTTGGGTGAGCCATCGACCAAGAAAAGCTGAATGCTGCGCCCAAAGACTTCCGGGGTTTCGAGCGCAGCAATCATGTCAGTTATCCAGGAAGCTCCTGAGCTTCCTCGACCGGCTCGGATGCTTGAGCTTCCTCAGCGCCTTGGCCTCGATCTGGCGGATGCGCTCGCGGGTCACGCTGAACTGCTGGCCGACCTCTTCGAGGGTGTGGTCGGTGTTCATGCCGATGCCGAAGCGCATGCGCAGCACGCGCTCCTCGCGGGGCGTGAGCGAAGCGAGCACGCGCGTCGTCGTCTCGCGCAGATTCGACTGGATCGCCGCATCGATCGGCAGGATCGCGTTCTTGTCCTCGATGAAGTCGCCGAGATGGCTGTCTTCCTCGTCGCCGATCGGCGTTTCGAGAGAGATGGGCTCCTTGGCGATTTTCAGGACCTTGCGGACCTTCTCCAGCGGCATCGCCAGCTTCTCGGCCAGCTCCTCCGGGGTCGGCTCGCGGCCGATCTCGTGCAGCATCTGGCGCGAAGTCCGCACGATCTTGTTGATCGTCTCGATCATGTGGACCGGGATGCGGATGGTGCGGGCCTGGTCGGCGATCGAGCGGGTGATCGCCTGCCGGATCCACCATGTCGCATAGGTCGAGAACTTGTAGCCCCGGCGATACTCGAACTTGTCGACCGCCTTCATCAGGCCGATATTGCCTTCCTGAATGAGGTCGAGGAACTGCAGGCCGCGGTTCGTGTATTTCTTGGCGATCGAGATCACGAGGCGCAGATTGGCCTCGATCATCTCCTTCTTCGCCTGCCGGGCCTCGCGCTCGCCCTTCTGGACCATCAGCACGATCTTGCGGAACTCCTGGATCTCCAGCCCCGTCTCGGAGGCCAGCGTGTGGACCTCCTCGCGCAGATCCTTGATCCGGTCCTTCTCGGCGGCGACGAATTCCTTCCAGCCGCGCGAGCCGAGCTTGGAGACGCGCAGCAGCCATTTCGGATCGAGCTCGCCGCCGACATGCTGCTTGAGGAAGTCCTCGCGCGCCACGCCATAGCTCTCGGCCAGGCGGAGCAGGCGGGTTTCATGGCCGATCAGGCGCTTGTTGATGTCGTAGAGCTGCTCGACCAGCGCCTCGATGCGATTGTTGTTGAGCGAGAGCGACTTCACCGCGGTGATGATGTCGTCCTTGAGCTTCTTGTATTTGCGGTCCTGCGAGGGGGAGAGCTTGGC
>NZ_JBMDWH010000046.1:0-5033 GCF_048595345.1 Allobosea sp. | reverse complement strand
ACGCCGGCGGCGAAGTGGTGCTTCACCAGGGTCATCTCGGTGACGAGGTCGGCGGCGGCAATGAGTTCGGGCTTGGCGTTCCGGCCGGTGACGACGATGTGCAGATCGTGGCGGCGGGCGGCGAGCGTCGCCACCACCTCGGCCAGCGGCAGGTAATCGTAGCGCAGGGCGATGTTGAGTTCGTCCAGCACGATCAGCCGGATCGTCTCGTCCGCCATCAGCTCCCTGGCCTTGTCGAAGGCGCGGGTGGCGGCGGCGATGTCGCGGGCCTTGTCCTGTGTCTCCCAGGTGAAGCCCTCGCCCATGCTGTGCCACTCCACCTGGTCCGGAAAGGCCGCCAGCGCACGGCGTTCGCCGGTGTCCCAGGCGCCCTTGATGAACTGCACCACGCCGATCCGCCAGCCATGACCGAGCGCGCGCAGCATCAGCCCGAAGGCGGCGGTGGACTTGCCCTTGCCGGGGCCGGTGTTGACGATCAGCAGGCCCTTCTCGATCGTCTTGGCCGCGACCTCGGCGTCCTGCACCGCCTTGCGCTTTTCCATCTTCGCCTTGTGGCGGGCGGCGTCGGCGTCTTCGATTCCGGTCATCTCATTTCACCCGCATCGGCAAACCGGCGACCATGAAGACCACGCTTGCGGCGCGCGTCGCAAGCGCCTGATGCAGCCGCCCGGCCTCGTCGCGGAAGCGCCGCGCCAGCGCATTGTCCGGAACGATGCCGAGGCCCACCTCGTTGGATACCAGCACGAGCGGGGCGCGGGCGCCCGCGCAAGCCTCGATGAGCGCCGTGCCGGCAGCGGCCGTGTCGTGCTCGGCGAGAATGAGGTTCGTCAGCCAGAGCGTCAGGCAATCGACCAGGATGGGGCGCCCGGCATGGGCGGCGATCGCGCCCGGCAGATCGAGAGGGCAATCGACCGTCTTCCAGCCGGCCGGCCGGCGCTCGCGGTGCAGCGCGATGCGCGCGCGCATCTCCTCGTCCCAGGCCTCAGCGGTGGCGATGTAGACCCAGGGGGCGGGCAGCGCCTCGATCAGCGCCTCGGCATGGCGGCTCTTGCCGGAGCGAGCGCCGCCGAGGACGAGGGTGAGGTGGGGGATCTGGGACGACTTCACCGAGACGGACCTCTCCGCGTCATCCCGGCCGAAGCGAAGCGTAGAGCCGGGATCCATGCCTGAGCCTCTGGCGGAAAGGCTCCGGAATGGGTCCCGGGTCTTCCTGCGGTCGCCCGGGACGACCCGCGACGACATGTCGAAGCCAGCCCTGCATTGCACAGCGCCGCGCCGATGGCTAATGATGTGAGCGACGGTGCCTCCGCGAGGAGGTGAAAAGGGAACGCGGTGCGAGACCGCGGCTGCCCCCGCAACTGTAAGCGGCGAGTTCCGCGCCATCGGCCACTGGGAGCGATCCCGGGAAGGCGGCGCGGAACGTCCAGACCCGCGAGCCAGGAGACCTGCCGTCACCCGCAACGATCCAACAGGCTGCCGGCGGGGCGGCCACGGAGACGACAGATGATCTGCTGCCTGCCCCATACGGGCATGCGGGCGCGTGCCCGTATGATGCGTCCGTTTTCCTCGACAGCCCAGCGCCGATCCGCCTGACATGGCCGCCTCCCATGAGCCTAGCGGCGAGGGCGACCTGTCCGTTCTGGACCGCTCCGGTGCGGACCCTGCCGTCACGACCTGCACCCTGCATGTCTGCACGACCTGCCGGCGCGCCCGCGCCGATCTGCCGGATGGCTACGACAAGCCGGGAGCCGCCTTGGCGGCCGCCCTGGCGGCACGAATCGAGGGCTTGGGCACGGCGATCGCCGTCGAGGCGGTCGAATGCCTCTCCGTCTGCAAGCGGCCCTGCACCGTCGCGCTCAGCGGCGAAGGCAAATGGACCTATGTCTATGGCGATCTCGACCCGCAGGATGCGGTGGAAACGCTGATCGCCTTCGCCGGCCAATATGGCGCCTCGCCCGATGGCGTCGTGCCCTGGCGCGAACGCCCCGAGATCATTCGCAAGAGCGTCGTCGCCCGCATCCCTCCCCTTTCGACCGCGAGACCAGCCCGATGACCGCTCCCCTCACCAAGACGCCCTGCACCATCGTCACCGGCTTCCTCGGCGCGGGAAAGACCACGCTGGTGCGCCATCTGCTCGAAAACGCGCAGGGCAAGAAGCTCGCCGTGCTCGTCAACGAGTTCGGCGATCTCGGCTTCGACGGCGAGTTCCTCAAGGGCTGCGGCATCGCCGGCTGCTCGGAGGAGGATGTGGTGGAGCTGCCCAATGGCTGCATCTGCTGCACCGTCGCCGATGATTTCGTGCCGGCGCTGGAAAAGCTGCTGAACCGGGCGCAGCCGCCCGAGCACATCCTGATCGAGACCTCGGGCCTGGCCCTGCCCAAGCCGCTGGTGCAGGCCTTCAACTGGCCGGCGATCCGCACCCGCGTCACGGTGGACGGCGTTATTGCCGTGGTGGACGGGCCCGCCGTGGCGGAGGGCCAGTTCGCCGACGATCCGGAGGCGCTGGCGGCGCAGCGCGCGGCCGACGCCAATGTCGATCACGACAATCCGCTGGAGGAGGTGTTCGAGGACCAGATCCTCTGCGCAGACCTGATCCTGCTCAACAAGAGCGACCTCGTCGACGAAGCCGGCCGGGCGCGGGTGAAGGCCGAGATCGCCGAGCACCTGCCCAAGGCGATCAAGATCGTCGAGACAAGTCACGGCAAGGTCGAGCCGGCGCTGATCGTCGGCCTCGGCGCGGCAGCGGAAACCGATCTGGCGGCGCGCCCCTCCCACCATGGCGAGGGCGAGCACGATCACGACCATGACGATTTCGATTCCACGGCGCTGACGCTGCCGGAGGGTCTCTCGCCGGAGGAGCTGTCGGCGCGCGTCGCCAAGGCGGCCGAGGCCGAGGGCGTTCTGCGGCTGAAGGGCTTCGCCGCCGTGCCGGGCAAGCCGATGCGGCTCGTCGTGCAGGGCGTCGGCCTCCGTGTCGGCCATCATTTCGACCGGCCCTGGGCGCCGAGCGAAGCGCGCGAGGGGCGGATCACGGTGATCGGGCTCAAGGGCTTCGACCTGAAGGCCGTCGAAGCGGCGCTGGCCGGAGCGTAACCGCGCAAGATGCACCTTCTCCCGACCAGCGAGATCAGGCTCGACGATGGCGAGGACGCCGTCGATCTCGGCCTGCCGCCGGGAGACATGCTGGTGCTCTCCTTCGCCGACAGCGACCTTTCGGCGCTGGCGGCGGCCGCAAGGGCGGACGCCCCGTCCCTCCGCCTCGCCTCGCTGCGGCGGCTGAAGCACCCGCTCTCGGTCGATCTCATGATCGAGAAGACCGCCGCGCAGTGCCGCTTCGTGCTGGTGCGCTGCCTCGGCGGGCTGGACTATTGGCGCTATGGCATCGAGCAGCTGGCGCAGGTCTGCCGGGAGAAGGGCATCGCGCTCGCGGTGCTGCCGGGCGACGACCGGGAGGATGAACGGCTCGCGGATTACGGCACGGTGCCCGCCGGCTGCCGACAGGCGATCCTGACCTATTTCCGGGCCGGCGGCGTCGAGAACATGCGGCGGATGCTGGCGGTGGCGGGGCGGTTTCTCGCTGGAGGCGGGGCGCTGCTGCCGGCGGAGCTGAAGCCCGCGCCGCTGCCGGCGCTGTTTGCCCTGACGGATGGCGAGGTGACCACCGGCTGGCGCGAGGCGCTGGCCGCCCTGCCCGCGACGCGCCCTCTCGTTCCGATCCTGCTCTATCGCTCCGGCATCGTCGCCGGCGATACGGCCTTGAGCGAAGCGCTGGCCGCCGCTCTCGCGACGCGCGGCCTCGCCCCGCTCCCGCTCGCCCTGACCAGCCTGAAGGACCCTGCCGTCACCGCAGAACTCGCGGCGCTGATCGCCATGCGCAAGCCGGCACTGATCGTCGCGACCACGGGGTTTTCCGCGCGCGACGGCGAGGCTTTCGTGCTCGACGCTGCCGATTGCCCGGTGCTTCAGGCCGTGCCGGTCGGCAGTCCCTATGAGGCCTGGGAGGCTTCGCCGCGCGGGCTTTCCGCCGCCGACCTCGCCATGCAGGTGGCGCTGCCGGAGTTCGACGGGCGGATCGGCGCGATCCCGGTCGCGTTCAAGGCGGAGACGCTCGATCCGGCCACCGGGCTCGTTAACCGCCGGCTCGTGCCGGATGCGGAGGGCATCGCGGCGCTGGCCGATCTGACGGCCGGCTGGATCGCGCTGGCCGCCAAGCCTGCGGTCGAACGGAAGCTGGCACTGGTGATGTCCGATTATCCGGCACGCGGCGGCCGGGCCGGCTTCGCGGTGGGGCTCGACACGCCGGCGAGCGTGACGGCCCTTCGCGGATTGCTGGCGCAGGCGGGGTATAGCGTCCCTCGCCCTGCCACAGTCGTCCCGGGCGACCATCGGGAGACCCGGGATCCATGCCAGAGCCCGTCCGCTGGAGGTTGCGGAATGGCTCCCGGATCGGCGCCGCTTTCGCGGCTTGTCCGAGACGACGGCGCGGATGCGGGCGAGGGGCAGCGGCTGATGGCAGCTCTGACCAGCGGTCCTGCGAGTCTCTCTCTCCCCCTCGCCACCTATCGGGCGTGGCTCGCCACGATCCCCGCCGCCGCGCGCGAGGACCTGCTCGCCGCCCATGGCGAGCCCGAAGTCGATCCCGCTTGCCGCGACGGCGCCTTCCGCTTCCGGATCGTACGCTACGGCAACCTCATCGTCGCCTTGCAGCCGCCGCGCGACGCCACGCCCGACCGCAAGGCGCGCTATCACGACCCCGACGCGCCGCCGGCCCATGGCTATCTCGCCTTTTACCTTGCGCTGCGGCAGGCCGAAGCCGTCGATGCGCTGATCCATCTCGGCACGCATGGCACCACCGAATGGCTGCCGGGGAAGGCGGTGGCGCTGTCCGCCGCCTGCTGGCCGCGCCTGGCGGTCGGCGGTCTGCCGGTGATCTACCCCTATGTGGTCGACGATCCGGGCGAGGCCGCGCCGGCCAAGCGCCGGCTCTCGGCGGTGACGCTCGGCCATCTGCCGCCCCCGCTGGCCGAAGCCGA
>NZ_JBMDWH010000045.1:0-12364 GCF_048595345.1 Allobosea sp. | reverse complement strand
GTCTATCTCAAGGGCTCGCGCGAGCTGATCGGCCGGCGCATGGCCGCCCGCCAGCATCATTTCATGCCGCCCGCGCTGCTCGACAGCCAGTTCGCCACGCTGGAGGAGCCCGGCCCGGACGAAAATCCGCTGGTCGTCTCGGTCGAGGACAGCAAGGAGGCGATCGTGCAGGATGTGGTGGAGAGGCTGGGTCTAGGCAGTCGGCAATGAGGCAGTCGGCAGTCGAGATGGCGGAGCTATCGAAGCCCGATCGCCGACCGCCCCTCACACCACCTCGAACCAGCCCCACAGCCCGAGATCGAAGCGCTCCAGCACCGATGACGAGATCAGCCAGCGGCCGGGATTGTCGGCGATGAAGGCGACATGCAGCTTCTTGCCTTCGGGGATCTGCACAGTGTCGAGGAAATAGTTCTCCCAGCCATCGTCCAGCGGGTGCAGAAGGCGCACCGCGTGGCCGTGGATATGGATCGGCTGGATGAAGGCCGTGCGGTTGTCGATCGCCATCACCACGGGCGTGCCGCGCTTGACGCTGAACAGCGGCTTGCCCTCGGCGCTGCCGATGCCGCCATTGACCGTCCAGGGCCGGGCGAGGTCGAGCCCGGCGAAATCCAGCGTCCGCTCCGGGGTCGGCCTGGCCCCGCCTTCGATGACGACGCTCGGCCGCAGCGCATCCTGCATCCGCACCGCCGCCGGCAAGGCGGGGTTGAGCTTCAGCACTGCCGGCTGGGGGCGCGCGGGCTTGGCCGGACCCTCCGTCACCAGCCGCAGCAGAGGCAATCCGGGCCCGACCAGCGCCGTAATGCCCAGCGAGGCGCCGGCCGCCTCCGGCAGATCGAGGACCACGTCGTAGCGCGTGCCGGGTGCGAAGGGCAGTTGCGCATGCACGGGCTCGAACGGCTCGGTCGGCTGGCCATCCACGGCGATGACCGAAGCCTTAGCGTCGTCGAAGCGCAGCCGCATGATCCGGGCGTTGCAGGCATTGGCGAGCCGCAGCCTGATCCGCGAGCGCGGCGGCAGCCGCAGTGTATAGGGCGGGGCCTTGCCGCTGACGGTCAGCCAGCTCCCGAGCCGCCCGGCGGTGGCCGAGGCATTGCTCTGGAGCATGAAGGGCTGGATCGTCTGGTCGTCGCCGAGCAGCCAGTCCGTCACCACCAGCGGCAGATCGAGATCGACCGGCGGCGGCTCGCGCTCCTCCACCACGAGCAGCCCTGACAGGCCCCGTCCAGCCGGCTCCGAGGAGCCGCCGATCACCAGCGGGCGGTAGAGGAAGCTGCCGGCATCGGGCGGCGTCAGCTGGATCTCGGCGCTGGCGCCGGGCGCGACCGCCGGCTGGCTGAAGCCGCCGACCCCGTCCTGCGCGGCGGCGCCGCGCAGGCCCTGCCAGTGCAGCGACAGCGGCGCGGTGGTCTTGTTCTCCAGTTTCAGCTTCAGGGTCTCGCCCTGGCGGATTCGCAGGGTCGCCCCGGGCGTGGCGCCGTCGAAGGCCCAGATCTCGGTTTCGGCGGCGGGGGCGGGGCGCAGGCGCAGCTTGGCAGGCTGCGCCGTCAGGGTGCGCGTGGGCGGTTCGGGGGAGGGCTGGGGCAGCGGGGCCGAAGCGGGCAGGGCCGGTTTCGCAGGCTCCGGTCTGGTCGGTGCCGAGTCGGCACGGCGGGGAAGGGCACCCGCCAGCGCGGCCGTTCCCATGCCGGCGAGCAGGTCGCGGCGGCGGATCGGCGAGGCGAGGGGCGGCTTGCGGCTCATGGCCTGAGGCATAAAGCGCCGCGCGCCCTCTGGCGAGAGGGGCCGTGCCGCTGTTGCGGCCCGCGGCGGCTACACTGCCTGCGCCAGGCTCGCGATCGCGGCGGTGACGCCGCCCGCGCCATGCGCGATCCCCTCGGCCTGCAGCGCCAGCTCCACCGCGCCAAGCGTGCCGAGCAGCGCGGCAGCGCTGAGATGGCCCATATGCGCGATGCGGAAGGCCTTGCCGGCATAATCGCCGATGCCGAGCCCGAGCGAGACGCCGCAGATGTCGCGTGTGAAATTCGTGATGATCGAGGGGTCGATCCCTTGCGTCAGGATGGCGGTCACGGAAGGGGCGCGCTCTGACGGCTCCGGCACGCTGAAGCCGAGCACGCCCCCGGCCGACCAGGCCTCCACCGCCGCATGGGTCGCTGCGGCGAGCGCCGCATGGCGGGCCCAGATCGCCTCCAGCCCCTCCTCGAAGATCATGTCCAGCGCGGCGCGCTGGCCGAAGAGCAGATGCTCGGGCGCCGTGCCGCAATGCTTCATATAGCCGAGGCCGGTGAGCCGTCCGGTCCAGTCCCAATAGCCGCTGCGCATGTCCGCGCTCTCATGGGCGGCGAGCGCCTTGGCATTGGCGGCGACGAAGGCGAGGCCTGGCGAGCCCATCAGCCCCTTCTGCGAGGCGCTCATCGCGACATCGACGCCCCAGGCGTCCATCTCGAAGGGCATGCAGCCGACGGAGGCGACCCCGTCGACCATCAGCAGGGCCGGGTGGCCGGCGGCGTCGAGGGCGCGGCGGATCGCCGGGATGTCGTTGACGACGCCGGAGGCGGTGTCGATCTGCACGGTCATCACCGCCTTGATCGCATGGGCCTTGTCGGCCCGCAGCCGCTCCTCCAGCGCCGCCGGGTCGACGGCCTTGCGCCAGCTGCCAGGCATGATCTCGATGGCCGCGCCCATCATCCCGGCCATCTCGCCCCAGCCAATGGCGAAGCGCCCGCTCTCCAGCACCAGAACCTTGTCGCCGCGCGAGAGCACATTGGTCAGCGCCGCCTCCCAGCCGCCATGGCCGTTGGCCGCGTAGATGAAGGTCTCGCCAGTCGTGCGGAAGACGCGCTTGAGATCGGCGAGGATCGAATCGGTCATCCCGGTGATCGAGGCCGAAGCCAGTTCCTCCGCCGGGCGCATCATCGCCTGCAGCACGCGGTCGGGGATATTGGTCGGGCCCGGCATGGCGAGGAGCGGGCGGCCATGGGCCAGGGTCATGAGGGAATCCTTTGGCGTCGATCGCGTGGACGCCCCTTCGGACATCTTTTGAAATTCGACAAGGTCCAGTCGAGCGCTCCTGTCATGCACCGTCCCGCGTTTCGGCAGATGATCGCGGCGCACCATCATGGTCCTGAAGCGGTGCGGCTTCTTCGACAGGGCGGGATGACGGCGAGGAGACTGCGACGATGGACGCCCCTTTGATCTTCCGCGGTATGGCTCACAACAACGCCTGGGCGAACGACCGGCTGCTCAGGGCCTGCGAAGGCCTGTCGCCGGCAGATTTCACGGCCCCGCGGACCGGCTTCTTCCCGACCCTGCGCGCGACGCTCAACCATATCCTCGTGATCGACCGCTTCTATGTCGATGCGATGGAAGGCGGCCGGCTGGGTCCCGACGCCTGGGCCGATCCCGAACCCTGCCGGGACGTGCCCAGCCTGCGGGAGGCTCAGCGCGCGGTCGACCGGCGGCTGATCGCGGTGGTGGACGCGGCGGGCGAGGGCGGATTTGGGCGCGTCGTCAGCATCGACCGCCATAGCCATGTCCAGCGCGAGAGGCTGGGCCGATTGCTGTTGCATCTCTTCCAGCACCAGATCCACCATCGCGGCCAGGCGCATGCGATGCTGAGCGGCACGGCGGTATCCCCGCCGCAGCTCGACGAATTCTTCCCGGCCGCCGAGGCGCCCCTGCGCGCGGGGGAGTTCGCCGCGCTCGGCTTCACCGAGGCGCAAATCTGGGGTCCGGAGGCGACCCCGGCCTGAGCTCAGGCGGCCAGGCCGCCCGATGACGCCTCGCCGCGCAGGGCGTTGCGCAGGCGATAAGCCAGCGCCACCGGCTTGGGGAAGCGCTTGCGGCAGAAGGCGATCTTGCGCAGGTAGCGCTCGATCCGCCAGGTCGCCCAGGTGCCGCCGGCGAAATAGGCGATGTCGCCGGTCCGCAAGGTTCGCTGCGAACCATCCTCGGCCGTCACATGGACCTCGCCTTCGAGGATCACCACCGTCTCGTCCCAGTCGAAATGCCAGCGGAAGGTGCCCACCGTGCAGTCCCATACGGCGGTCGTCGCCGCCTCGTCGCCGCTGCGCGAATGCAGCGCGATGCGCGCCTGCGGATCGCCCTCCAGCACCCAGTCCGGCGTGATCGGGCAGGGCTCCATCGCAAGATCGCCGAGCGCATGCGAGACGAGCGGCGGCTGAGCCGGCGCGGCCGTGACGATGGGCATCTGCCGCAGCATCGTCGCGGCGGCGGTGGCGATCATGAATTTCAGCGACATCGGCTCCTCCCGGCCGGCTGCTTTAGCCACAGCCTCCTGAAGGCGGGCTTGAAGCAATGCCCTGCATTTGAGCGACCGGACGCCGGGCCGGACGAAAGCCGGGGACAACCCTTGCAGAGATA
Source organism: Allobosea sp. (assembly GCF_048595345.1). Classification (GTDB taxonomy): domain Bacteria; phylum Pseudomonadota; class Alphaproteobacteria; order Rhizobiales; family Beijerinckiaceae; genus Allobosea. The sequence goes on along the minus strand of NZ_JBMDWH010000045.1, from coordinate 7,984 downwards.
TAGAACAAAGAAAGAACATCGTTGCGTTCGCCCCGGCTGCGCTCTAGGGTCCGTCACCGGTCCAGCGGGCCGGTTTCGTGATGAAGTGCGCAGGAAGGAAGCCGCCATGGCTGGCAGCGTGAACAAGGTCATTCTGGTCGGCAATCTCGGTCGCGATCCAGAGGTGCGGCGCCTGGGCAGCGGCGAGCCCGTGGTCAATCTGCGCATCGCGACCTCGGAAACCTGGCGCGACAAGCAGTCGGGCGAGCGCAAGGAGCGCACCGAGTGGCACTCGGTCGTGATCTTCAACGAGAACCTCGCCAAGGTCGCCGAACAATATCTGCGCAAGGGCTCGAAGGTCTATATCGAGGGGCAGCTCCAGACCCGCAAATGGCAGGACCAGTCCGGCGTCGAGAAATACACCACCGAGATCGTGCTCCAGCGCTTCCGTGGTGAGTTGACCATCCTCGACAGCCGCCAGGGCGGCGGCAGCGACGAGTACGGCGAGGGCTCCGGCGGCGGCTATATGGAGGATCGCTCGGGCGGCGGCGGCTCCTTCGGCCGCTCAGGCGCGATGGGCGGGGGCGGCTCGCGCCAGCCTGCGATGTCGAGCGGTGGCGGCAGTGGCGGCGGCCGCTCCTCCTCCAGCCATCTGGACGACGACATCCCGTTCTGAAGCGGGCGAGATCGTTCTGACGACTTAAAGGTCCGTTTCGCGGCGAGATCCGTCGCGTTCGATCCGCGTTGAGCCGGCCTCAGCGCGGCGCCGCGGCGGGGTGCCGGGCCATCGCGCATCCGCGCGCTCGCGATGCGCCAAGATCTTGCTGGAGCATCCGCTTGCTTCGAGAAGTGGATTCCCCTTTTCGGTCCGATGCTCTAGCAATCGGCGGCTGTATCAGGGAAAGCGCCGCGACCCCGTGCCTTCGCTCAGTCTGCGCATCGAGCTCGATCCGGAAGGCCGTATCGGCCCCGGCAAGATCGAGCTTCTGGAAAAGATCGGAGCGCTCGGCTCCATCTCTGCGGCCGGCCGTGCCATGGGCATGTCCTATCGCCGCGCCTGGGATCTGGTCGAAGAGCTGAACGCGCTGTTCGGCGAGCCGGTGGTGGAGCGCCAGGTCGGCGGGCGCAATGGCGGCGGGGCGAGTCTGACCGAGCTCGGCCGCATGCTGGTGATGCGCTTCCGCGCCCTCGAGGCGGCGGCCACCGAGTCCGCGCGGGACCATCTGGCGGCGTTGCAGGCCGCGATCCGTGAGAAGCCCGGCGAGCGCGGGTAAACGCCATCCCCTCCTGAGGCGTGCTCGCCCTCCCGACCGCCTGCGCCCCTTGACACAGGCGGGTCTTTCCCACACTCGTTCTTCAAGCAAGCCATTGAAAAGGCTTGTTATTTTTAACTGTTCCAAACTGAAGGAACGCCGCTCCGGTCTTAAGGTCGGGCGCTGACGCCAAGTCGTCCGCCCGGTCGCGAGGAGTCGGTGCGGAGGGGCGCTGCCGCCTCCATGGGATCGGTGATGAGACCTGTCTTTCGTTCGGCCCCGCCGGCTGGTGCGGCAAGGTGTTGCTTCGCGGCGCTCGTCGCTGCCGGCCTTCTGATGCTTCCCTGCGCGAGCACGAGGGCACAGGCGCCGGAGCAGGCCGCACCGGTAGCGGCCCCGTCCGCGCCGGGCAACCTGCCCCTGATGCCACCGGCTTTGCCGCAAATGGCCATCAGCCCGCCGACCGCCGCTCACCCCACCATGCCGGCCGCGCCCGGCGCGCCGACCCCTGCGGATGCGGCCTCCGCGAGTGCCGCGCTGCCGCATGACCTCTCGCCTTGGGGCATGTTCCTGGCGGCCGATATCGTGGTGAAGGCGGTGATGCTCGGGCTCGCCTTCGCCTCGGTGGTCACCTGGACGATCTGGCTTGCAAAAACGATGGAGCTGATGGCCGCGCGCTCGGCCGCCGGACGAGGGGTGCGCCAGTTGGAGGCGGCGGACAGCCTGCAGACGGCGGCACAGGCGATGCAGGCCGGGCGCCGCAGGTTGGGCGGGCCGGTGGGCGCCCTGACGGCCGCGGCTCTCGACGAGGCGAGCCGTTCGGCCGATCTCGGTGCCGACGGCATCAAGGAGCGTGCCGCCATCGCGCTCTCGCGGGTCGAGGCGCGGGCCGGGCGGGCGATGGCGCGCGGCACCGGCGTGCTGGCGACGATCGGCTCGACTGCGCCCTTCGTCGGGCTGTTCGGCACCGTCTGGGGTATCATGAACGCCTTCATCGGCATCAGCCAGTCGAAGACGACCAATCTCGCCGTGGTCGCGCCAGGCATCGCCGAGGCCCTGCTGGCGACGGCGATCGGCCTCGTCGCGGCGATTCCCGCCGTGATCGTCTACAACGTCTTCGCCCGCGCGATCACGGGTTACCGCGCCATCCTTTCGGATGCCTCGGGCGAAATCCTGCGCCATCTCTCGCGCGATCTGGAGCGGCGCCGGCGGCCGGCCGGCCCGTCCCTGCGGGGCGGGCCCCCGCTTCAGGCTGCGGAGTAGGCCATGGCCGTCTCGCTCAAGGATGCCCAGGATGGCGATCTCGGCGAGGTCGCGGAGATCAACGTCACGCCTTTCATCGACGTCATCCTGGTGCTGCTGATCATCTTCATGGTGGCGGCCCCGCTCTCGACGGTGGATGTCGCGGTCGATCTGCCGGTCTCGAACGCCCAGCCGCAACCGCGGCCGGACACCCCGGTCTTCCTCACCGTGAAGGGCGATCTGTCGCTGGCACTGGGCAACGACGCCGTCCCGCGCGAGGCGTTGCAGGCCGTGCTGGACCAGCGCACCAACCGCGACCGGGAGCAGCGCGTCTTCCTGCGCGCGGATGGGGCGGTGCCCTATCGCGACCTGATGGAGGTGATGAACCGGCTGCGGGCGGCGGGCTATCTCAAGATCGCGCTGGTCGGGCTGGAGGATACGGGGCAGGGCGCCGCGGGGGCAAAGCCGTGACGCTCCGCCGCTCGCCGCTGGATCGCTATGGCCCGGCGGCCCTGCGCTGGGGCGTGGCGGCGCTCGTCGTCGCGGGCGCCCATGGCGGAGCCGGCTGGGTCGCGGCGAACTGGCAGCGTGCCGAAGCCGCGGCAGGCGCGACGCCCGCCGCCGTCATGATCGAGCTCGCGCCTTTGGCGGTCGCGCCGGAAACCCCGCAGCAGGATTTGGCGCCCGGGCCCGAGATGGTGGAAGCCCAGCCCGAGCCCGAGCCGCCCAAGGCGGTCGAGCCGCCCAAGGAGATGGAACCGCCTCCGCAGGAAGAGCCGGAGCCGGTGGCCGCGCCCGAGCCGGAGATCAAGCTGCCGGATCTGCCGCCGCTGCCGGATGTCGCCGCAACGCTCGCCCCGCCGCCTCCGAAAAAGCCGGAGCCGCCCCCGCCGAAGGAGGTGAAGCGCAAGCCGCCACCCAAAATCGTCGAACGAAAAAAGCCGATCAACCCGGACAGGCCCCGCGCCGAGCGGACCTCGGCGCCGAGCGCGCAGGCTTCCATCTCGGATCGCGCCGCCGCGCCGGCAGCCGGCGCATCATCGGCCTCGCCTGCCGCCGCGGCGAGTTGGCGCGGCTCGCTGATCGCTCATCTCAACCGCTACAAGCGCTTTCCCGGTGGGGCGAGCCCCGGCGTGGTGCAGGTCGCCTTCAGCATCGACCGCAGCGGACGCGTGACCTCGGCGCGGCTGGTGCGCGGCTCCGGGGATGAGGCGCTCGACGAGGAGGCGGTCGCGATGATCCGCCGCGCCAGCCCCGTGCCGGCGCCGCCGGAGGGGCTGGGCGGAGGCGGCGGGATTTCGCTGGCGGTGCCGATCCGATTCTCGCGCTGATGCGTTGTCAAAGCGAACGGCAAGGCTTTGACTGCCGTTTCGTTGCGATTCGCCGTCGCGCTGGTCGCTGCCGGACCGGCGCCGAGAGAGGAGGGCGGTCATGTCTTCGATTAAATTCGCCGCGGTGCTGCTCGTCGCAGGCGCGCTGGGCGGCTGCATCACCACCGAGGATCTGCGGGCAGCCGATGAGGCACAATGCCGGTCCTACGGCTTCAGGGCGCCCAGCGAGGCTTTCTCCAACTGCCTGATGCAGCTCGATCTCGACCGGGCCGCTGCGCGGCGTGCCCGCTTCGACCGCTTCGACGACGGGTTCTACGGCCCGCGCTGGTATGGCTGGCGCCGCTGGTAGTCGCCCGAGCCGGCAAGGCCAACCGACCAAAAGGGCCTAAAAAGAAAAAAGGGCCGCGCAGAGCGCAGCCCAAGTCTAGGGAGGAAACGCCCAAGGAGGGCGACGCAACATCTCTGCTGCGCTGCAATAGAGATAGGACGGCAAACGTTTACCCGCAAGGGGAAAAGGTTAGCATCTCTGACTGTTTTTTCGGGCAGTGAAATATTCGAGATTTCAGATGCTTGGGCCGCTGATGCCAGGGCGGCGCTCAGAAAAAAGGCAGAGTCGCACGATTGTGCGGCTCTGCCTCGCGGTTTGGGCGGTCCCGCCGAACGCCGATCTCAGCCGGAGGCGCGTGCCGTGCCGCGCGCCGGGGCGCTCTCATCGCCGGCCGACCGGTCATCGCCTTCGGCGTCGTCCTGCTCCGGCCGTGATAGACGACCGCGACCGGCGCTGCGAAGCGATCCACGCGATTGTTTGAAATCGTCGAAGGCACCGGCCTCGTCGAGCCGCTTCAGCCCGTAGCCGGCCAGGGTGAGCGCGATCGCGCCGGGGCCGAGGCGCGAGACGAGCATCGCGATGCCGATCGCGGCGGGCCGGGAATACTGTCCCTCGGCGGCGCGGATCGCGACCCAGGCCCCCAGGGCGTTCACGAGAAGTTTCATCGGTTCCGTTCCTCAGAGGGCGACTTTGCGGTTCTCGCCGAGATCGGGCTTGGCGCCGGTGAGCGCAGCGGCCGCCATCTTGACGCTGGTCACGATCTTGCCCGGGCTGTCCCAGAACTCGGCCATGCTGGGGCGCACGCGCAGGACGCGGATGTTCGGATCGTCCTCGTTCTCCCAGAACGCCTTGTTGCTGGCGTCCCAGAGATCATGGACCTTCTGGCGGTCGTCCAGCACGCTCGCCGTGCCGGTCACCGAGAGATATTTATGCCCGCTCGTGTCGGCGAAGGCGAGGCAGACATTGTCGTTGACCTGGATCTCGTCATCCTTGTGGTGGCGGCGATCGGTCAGGAAATAGATTGTGTCCTCCTCCCGCTCGCCATGGGCGTGCATCGGGCGGGCGCGCAGCTCGTCGCCCTGGCCGTCATGGGTGACGAGCATGGCGAACTTGATCGAGTCGACGAGTTCCCAGACGCGATCCTGATCCGTGTGATGAGTCATGCTTACCCTCCGGGCACATCTGCTGTTGGCTTCGAATGTCCAACGGCAGGGAGGCCGAACGGTTCCAGCCTGGCCCGCTGCCGCTTCGGAACATCGCCGGGCCGGGCGCGTAGTCGTGGACGGCGGGGCCGTGAGGGCCGATCGCCGGGATCGCGGGCCGGAACTCCGACGATCCGCCACCGAATTCGCACCAGGGACGCCGCCAATGGCCAAATCCATGACCGACAAGAGCATGAGCAAGTCTGACAAGGCCGCGGCCGCCCCCAAAATGGCCACCGCACCGAAGACCGCCGCTGGCGACAAGGTGGTGAAATCGAGCCGCATCGATCTGGCCTCCAACACCAAGACCAAGGTGATCGGCATCCTCAACGAACGCCTCGCCGACGGCATCGACCTGTCGCTCGTCACCAAGCAGGCGCATTGGAACCTCAAGGGCCCCGGCTTCATCGGCATCCATCTGATGCTGGACGGCTTCCGTGATGAACTCGACGTCCATGTCGACACGGTGGCGGAGCGCATCGCCCAGCTCGGCGGTATCGCGCTCGGCACCACGCAGACCACGGCCCAGACGACATCGCTCAAGGCCTATCCGACGGAGATCGTCTCGGTGCAGGACCATCTCGCCGCGCTCGTCGAGCACTACGCCGATGCCGGCAACAAGGTGCGCGAATCCATCGACGCCTGCGACGAGGCGGGAGACGCCGACACCGCCGATCTGCTGACCGCCTATTCGCGCATGCTCGACAAGTCGCTCTGGTTCATCCAGTCCAACATCGGCTGACGCCTGGCGGCGGTCTCGCATGACCGAAGTCGGAAGCATCCGACTTCGGTCGTCATCGAAAGCGTTGACGGGCAGGGCGCGCATGCGCTCTTAGAGCGATTGGCCCTTTTCAAACGGCCGGGACGGGGTTCCCGGCCGTTCTGCGTTCGAGCGATGCGATGATGGACAAGACTTTCGAGCCGGCAGCCGTCGAGGCCCGGATCAGCCAGGCCTGGGACGAGGCGCAGGCCTTCAAGGCCGGTCGCGGCGCCGCGCCGGGCGCCGAGCCCTATTGCATCGTGATCCCGCCGCCGAACGTCACCGGCTCGCTGCATATGGGCCACGCCCTCAACAACACGCTGCAGGACGTGCTCTGCCGCTTCGAGCGCCTGCGTGGCAAGGACGTGCTCTGGCAGCCCGGCACCGACCATGCCGGCATCGCGACGCAGATGGTGGTGGAGCGCAAGCTCGCCGCCGAGAACCGCACCGACCGCCGGACCATGGGCCGCGAGGCCTTCCTGGCCGAGGTATGGAAGTGGAAGGAGGAGTCTGGCGGGACGATCGTCAACCAGCTGCGCCGGCTCGGTGCCTCCTGCGACTGGTCGCGCGAGCGCTTCACCATGGATGAGGGGTTGAGCCAGGCCGTCCTCAAGGTCTTCGTCGGGCTGCACAAGCAGGGGCTGATCTACCGCGCCAAGCGGCTGGTGAACTGGGATCCGAAATTCCAGACCGCGATCTCGGATCTCGAGGTGCTGCAGGTCGAGAAGACAGGCTCGTTCAAATGGCAGCGCGGCGGCGAGGAGGACTTCGACGCCGCCAAGCTCGACAAGGTCCTGAACAAGGACCCGGGCGGCCACCTCTATCACTTCGACTACCCGCTCGAAGGCGCCATTTATGACGCTGCCGACCCTGCCACCTACATCACCGTCGCCACGACGCGGCCCGAGACGATGCTGGGCGACACAGGCGTCGCGGTGCATCCGGAGAACGAAAAGCTCGGCCATCTGATCGGTCGCAACGTCGTGCTGCCGCTCGTCGGCCGTGTGATCCCGATCTTCGGAGACGATTACGCCGATCCCGAAAAGGGCACCGGCGCGGTCAAGATCACCCCGGCTCACGACTTCAACGATTTCGAGGTCGGCAAGCGCCACAAGCTCGCGATCGTCAACATCCTCGATGCCGAGGCGCGCATCACCCTCGCCGGCAACGAGGATTTTGCCCGCGACGCCGCGCCCGAGGCCGACGCGCTGACGCTGGACGGCATCGACCGCTTCCAGGCGCGCCGCCGCGTCGTGGCGCTGATGGCAGAGCGCGGGCTTCTGGCGAAGATCGAGCCGAACACCAGCATGGTGCCGCATGGCGACCGCTCCGACGTCGTGATCGAGCCCTGGCTGACCGACCAGTGGTATGTCGATGTCAAGCCGCTCGCCAACCGCGCGCTGAAGGCCGTGAAGGACGGCCGGACCAGGTTCACGCCCGAAAACTGGACCAGGGTCTATGACGACTGGCTGGAGAACATCGAGCCCTGGTGCGTCTCGCGCCAGCTCTGGTGGGGCCACCAGATCCCGGCCTGGTACGGGCCGGACGGAGAGGTCTTCGTCGCCGAATCCGAGGCTGCCGCACAGGCGCTCGCGGTCGGCCATTATGGCGGCCCCGTTGCGCTCACTCGCGACGAGGACGTGCTCGACACCTGGTTCTCCTCGGCGCTGTGGCCGTTCTCGACTCTGGGCTGGCCCGACGAGACCGACGAGCTGAAGCGCTATTACCCGACCGCGACGCTGGTCACGGCCTTCGACATCATCTTCTTCTGGGTCGCCCGGATGATGATGATGGGCCTCAACTTCATGGACGAGGTGCCGTTCAAGGACGTCTACATCCACGCCATCGTTCGCGACGAGAAGGGCGCGAAGATGTCGAAGTCGAAGGGC
>NZ_JBMDWH010000044.1:0-13415 GCF_048595345.1 Allobosea sp. | reverse complement strand
TTCACCCATGTCTTCTCGGGCGACGGCTATTCGGCGGGCTATTACAGCTATCTCTGGTCGGAGGTGATGGATGCCGACGCCTTCGACGCCTTCCGCGAGACGGGCGACGTGTTCTCTCCGGCGCTGGCCGAGAAGCTGAAGCGCTTCATCTATTCGGCCGGCGACACGCGCGACGCGGCCGAGGCCTACACGCTGTTCCGCGGGCGCCTGCCCACGCCGGACGCGCTGCTGGAGAAGCGGGGGCTGGCGGGGTAAGGCTTCGCCGCCGCTGCGATGAGACATGCTTCGCTTTCGAGCGCGGGTCATCCCGGACGGAGCGAAGCGGAGATCCGGGATCCATGCCTGAGCGTTGCCGGGTCGGGTTGCGGCATGGGTCCCGGGTCAAGCCCGGGACGACCCGCATGTTTCCGTGCGAAACCGGCCAGATCAGGGCGATAAGGCTCAGCCCGGATAGCCGAACTTCGCCTTGGTCGCCCGGATCTGGCCGGTGGCCGCTGCATCATTCCCGGCGGAGCAAGTCGTCCGGGCGCGGGCGATCTCGCCGCTGACGCGGTCATGCACGCTCTTGGTGGTGTGGCCGGTATCGAGATCGTTGTCGATCACCGCCTGAAAGCGCTCGACCTCGCCGGAGCAGCCGGCGCCGGCCGGCATGCGGAAGGTGTTGGGCGTCACGCCCGGCGCGGCCTGCTGCGGCGAAGGGGCGGGGGGCGCCGAAGCCGTCTGCGTCTGGCAACCGGCGAGGGTGAGGCCGAGGCCGGCAACGGCGAGAAGGATGGGGCGCATGGTCGTCTCCGGCAGTGGCGCGGCCCGATGCAGGCCGGGGCCGAAGATGCCCGATTCCCGATGGGGGTCAATCATGCCCCTGCAACGGCAGGAAGGGCACCGCGATGGCGAAGATCGCCGCCGCCAGCGCCGCGAGCCAGATCGCACCGAGGCCGACGAGGTAATGCGCGATCGCGCCGTTGACGCAGCCCGAGCAGAGGCCGAGCCAGAGCACGAAATGGCGCACCCAGCCCAAGCGCGGCCCACCCGTTAGGGCAGCGGCGATGCGCTGGCCCATCTTCACCAGCGTGCCGGTCATGTAGGTGAGCGCGATGGTGACCTCGCCGTCACGCTGGAAGACGCCGTTCTCCGCCCCCATGGCGAAGGCGAGGAAGACCGCGCCGGCAAAGGCGAAACCGGCCGTGTCGAGCAGGGCGGCGCCTGCCAGCGCCAGCGCCACCAGCCAGAGCACGGCCGATTTGCGCTGGGGGCCGGCCATGTGCCCGACCAGCGCGCCGGCGATGACCCCGCCGACGAAGAGGCCGAGAATGGCGCCGATGGTGGCGATGTTGCCGCCGTTCAATCCGGCGGTGGCGATGCCCAGCCGCGTGGTGTTGCCGCTCATGAAGGAGACGAAGAAGCCGCCGAGGCTGATGAAGCCGATCGTGTCGATATAGCCGGCGAGGCCCGACAGACAAAAGGCCAGGCCGATGGCCCAGCGATTATACAGCATCATGCGTGCGGTCCCCCCCCCCCGCGCAGAGTCGCAGATGCGGATTGTGACGCCGTGCCGGGGCAGGCCGCAAGCCGCGTTCGGTGAGGGTTTATCGTCGTCAGGCGTCATTGCGAGAAGCGAAGCGACGAAGCCATCCGGGGGGTGGCCGAGCGCTACGGCTCCCTGGATTGGTTCGCCACGCTCGCCATGACCGTTGAGCGGCCGCGCCCGCTTGCGCACGACAGCGCCTTCGGGTTACCACTGCGTCAGGTTCCACGAGGACGTCCCTTGCCGCAGGCCTTTGCCCCCAGCAGCCATAACGACCGCGCTTTCGCGCGGATCGCGGCTCTGCGCGCGCGCCGGGCTGCCTCGCTTCTCGGCCTGCTTCTCCTTATCAGCCCCTGAGGGCCGGCCGGGCTTTGCCTGGGCGCTCAGGGGAGTGACGAGAACCGCCGACTTCAGAACCCTTTGCGCTGACGAGCGACGACCGCAGCGGCGCCGATACCGGACCAGACCCATGACTCATGTTCAGCAGAACGGCTCGCAGCAGGCCGGCTCCTCCAAAGACCGTATCCTGATCTTCGACACCACGTTGCGCGACGGCGAGCAGTGCCCCGGCGCCACCATGACCTTCGAGGAGAAGCTGGAGGTGGCCGAGGCGCTCGACGCGATGGGCGTCGACGTGATCGAGGCCGGCTTCCCGATCGCTTCCGAGGGCGATTTCGAGGCCGTCTCCGAAATCGCGAGGCGGATCAGGCGCGCGACCGTGGCGGGGCTGGCGCGCGCCATCCCGGCCGATATCGCGCGGGCCGGCGAGGCGGTGCGCCACGCGGCCCGGCCCCGCATCCACACCTTCGTCTCGACCTCGCCGATCCATCTGGAGCACCAGATGCGCAAGGGCGGCGACGAGGTGCTCGAGATCATCGGTCGCACGGTGGCGCAGGCGCGCAATCTGGTCGAGGATGTGGAGTGGTCGGCGATGGACGCCACCCGCACGCCGATCGAGTATCTCTGCCGCGCGGTCGAGGCTGCGATCAAGGCGGGCGCGACGACCATCAACCTGCACGACACGGTCGGCTATGCGACGCCGGCCGAGTATCGCGCCATGTTCGAGGCCGTGCGGGCGCGGGTGCCCGGCGCCGAGAAGGCGATTTTCTCCGCGCATTGCCACAATGATCTGGGGCTGGCGGTCGCCAATTCGCTGGCCGCCATCGAGGGCGGCGCGCGGCAGGTGGAATGCACCGTCAACGGCATCGGCGAGCGCGCCGGCAATGCCGCTCTGGAAGAGATCGTGATGGCGCTGAAGGTGCGCGGCGACGTGCTGCCCTATGAGACAGGCATCGAGACCACGCAGCTGATGCGCATCTCGAAGGCGGTGTCCTCGGCCTGTTCCTTCCCGGTGCAGTACAACAAGGCCATCGTCGGCCGGAACGCCTTCGCCCATGAGAGCGGCATCCATCAGGACGGGATGCTGAAGAACCAGTCGACCTACGAGATCATGACGCCGGCCTCGGTCGGCGTCACCAAGACCTCGCTGGTGATGGGCAAGCATTCGGGCCGCGCGGCCTTCCGCTCCAAGCTGAAGGAGATGGGCTACGAGCTGGGCGACAATCAACTGGAGGACGCCTTCACCCGCTTCAAGGCGCTCGCCGACCGCAAGAAGCATGTCTATGACGAGGATATCGAGGCGCTGGTCGACGATAATCTCGCCACGGCCCATGACCGCATCCGGCTGGAATCGCTGACGGTGATCGCCGGCACGCGCGGCCCGCAGCGCGCGACGATGAAGCTCTCGGTCGATGGCCGCTTCGTCACAGAAGAGGCCGAGGGCAATGGCCCGATCGACGCCGTCTTCAACGCGATCGAGGCGATCGTGCCGCATGAAGCGGTGCTGGAGCTCTACGATGTCCACGCCGTCACCGAGGGCACGGATGCGCAGGCCGAGGTGACGGTGAGGCTCTCCCGGGACGGCGCGGCGGTAACCGGGCGCGGGGCCGACCCCGACACGCTCGTCGCCTCGGCCAAGGCCTATCTGGCGGCGCTGAACAAGCTGGTAGCGCGCGGCGTGCGCCAGCATGCGCAGGCGGCGGAGTAAGGCGACCGAATTCCTCGCCGTCATCCGAGACAAGCCGCGCGAGCGGCGCCGATCCGGGATCCATGCCCGCACCGTTCGGGCATGGATCCCGGGTCTCCGCTTCGCTCCGCCCAGGATGACGGCGGCTGTGGTTGAGGATCGTGCCGATTCCGGTGGATGGCCGCGAGGCCATCTGGCGCAGGCCCCGGAATTGCCTTCTAGCTCCAGATGTTTGGCCGCCTGTCGCGGCGATCTCAGGGAGCGGGCGATGGGCTATTTTCCGAACTGGACGCTGAAGACCTCCGGCGCGGTCATGCCGGATGAGCGCATGCCGACGGGCCAGACGATCGTCGCCGGACTGCAGCATGTCGTGGCGATGTTCGGCGCGACGGTGCTCGCGCCCGTTCTGATGGGGTTCGACCCCAATGTCGCGATCTTCTTTTCCGGCATCGCGACGCTGCTGTTCTTCGTGATCACCCGCGGGCAGTTGCCGAGCTATCTCGGCTCCTCCTTCGCCTTCATCGGTGTCGTCATTGCCGCCACAGGCTATGCCGGCTCCGGGCCGAATGCGAACGTCGCGGTCGCGCTGGGCGGCATCATCGCCTGCGGCGCAGTCTATGCCCTCATCGGCGCGGTGGTGCAGGCGGTCGGCACGCGCTGGATCGAGGCGCTGCTGCCGCCGGTGGTGACGGGCGCGGTCGTGGCCGCGATCGGGCTCAACCTCACTTCGGTCGCGATCTCGATGATCTCGGCCAGCCCCTATACCAAATGGATCGCCCTGTTCACCGTGGTCGCCGTCGCGCTGGTCGCGGTCTATGGCCGCGGGCTGGCGCAGCGCCTGCCGATCCTGATCGGCGGGCTCGCCACCTACATCCTCTATGCGCTGACGGCCTCGTCCTTCGGCGCGCCGCCGATCGACTTCGCCAAGGTCGCCAACGCCGCCTGGTTCGGCCTGCCGCACTTCACCGCGCCGGTCTTCGAGCTCAAGGCTATGACGCTGATCGTGCCGGTCGCGATCATCCTGGTCGCCGAGAATCTCGGGCATATCAAGGGCATCGCGGTGATGGCCGGCCGCAGCTACGACCATATGATCGGACGCGGCTTCATCGCCGACGGCGTCGGCACCATGATCGCCGGCGCGGGCGGCGGCACGGGCGTCACCACCTATGCCGAGAATATGGGCGTGATGGCCGTGACGCGGGTCTATTCGACGCTCGTGTTCGTCGCGGCCGGCGTGATCGCGCTGATCCTCGGCTTCTCGCCCAAATTCGGCGCCGTGATCGGCACGATCCCGGTCGCGGTGCTGGGCGGGCTCGCCGTCGTGGTCTTCGGGCTGATCGCCGCCACTGCGGGGCGGATCTGGGTCGAGGCCAAGGTCGATTTCTCGCAGCCGAAGAACCTGATCACGGTCGGCACGGCGGTGATTCTCGGCGCCGGTGACCTCAAGCTGCCGATCTTCGGCTATGAGCTCGCGGGCATCGGGACCGCGACCTTCGGCGCCATCGCGCTCTATCACCTGCTGAACCGCCGCGCCGCGTGAGATTTCGGCGGCCGCTGATGCAAAAGCAGGGGCGCCGTAAAAAATCTGTCGCAGACGGGGTGGACAGGTGAGGGGGGCTTTGCTACACGCCCCCTGCCTGACGCGGACGACTTCTCCGCCGAGGGCGACGCTTCGTGGCGTATGGGTGATTAGCTCAGTTGGTAGAGCAGCTGACTCTTAATCAGCGGGTCGTAGGTTCGAGCCCTACATCACCCACCACGACATTTCTCCGACATCTCTGGGCTTGAGACGAAACGCAGGTTGATGCTTGCTGCGACTTTCGCGAGGTCCGAATGCATGCCTTATCTTCCTGACGGAACCGAGCCGATCCTGCGTCTGATCCTTGGCATGATCGCTGGGGTCGCCATCGGCTGGCAGCGTACGGTCCGGCACAAGAGCGTCGGCATTCGCACCTTCGGGCTCGTCGGGCTCGGCACGGCGGCCATCGCCAGCGTGTTCAGCGAAGCGCTTCATCCCGATGCGGCGAGCCGTGTGGTGCAGGGCGTGCTGACCGGGATCGGCTTTCTCGGCGCGGGGCTGATCATCCGCCGCGAAGGCGATCCGAATCCGCATGGCCTGACGACCGCGGCCGCGATCTGGGTCACGGCGGCGCTGGGCTGCGCCGCTGGGCTCGGGCACCCGCCGGTCGTCATCGCGGCGACGCTGCTGGCTCTGGGGCTTCTGCTGCTGGATCATTCGCTCGAGAAATGGGTGCGGAGGCGATATTCGCCGCCCGGCAACCAGGGGGAGCGCTCGCGCGAGCCCTAAACCCGAGAGGCGAACCATCCGCCGGCTGCGGCGTTGGCTGCCAAAGGGAGTTTGCCAGCGATGATGCCAGACCAGACCGCCTCGCCTGAAAACACGCCGGCCGTGCCGCCTCCGCCGCCGGAGGCGCCGCCGATCACGCCGGGTACCATGCCGCCCGCCACGCCGGTCGAGGCACCGCCGGATGCCGAGCCGCTGGGCATCCCCGGCGACCCGCCACCGGAACTGCCGCCGAACGCTCCGCCTGAGGCGCCGCCGGCGACACCGGTCGATCTGCCGCCCGGCCGCGATCCGCGCCAGCCGCAGGAATAAGTCTTCAGACCGGCGGCGCGTCGCCGCCGCCGATGTCCCAGTAAAGCCCGGCCATCGCCGTCAGGCCCTCGCGGGCAATGGCGACGGGCAAATGTTCGTCGGGCGCATGCTGCGAGCAGCCAGGATAGGAATGCGGCACCCAGATCGTCCGCAGCTTTAGCACCTCGGCGAAGATGTCGTTGGGAAGCGAGCCGCCGAGATTGGGGAGCAGAGCGGGCTTCTTGCCGGTGCTCTCGGCGATCGAATCGACCGCGAAGCGCACCCAGGCATCGTCCGGGTCGAGCCGCGTGGCGCCGAAGCGCTCGGCGCCGGGCATGACGATCTCCACCATGCCGAAACCGTGGCGGTCGAGATGGCGGCGCAGGGCCGGGACGACATCCTTCGGATTGATCCCGACGACGAAGCGCAGGGCGCAGCGCGCCCAGGCGCTGGGCGGCACGGCGTTGACCGGCGTCTCGGGCACGCCCGATTTCATCGCCAGCACGTCGAAGGAGCACCAGCCGAAGACCTGCTCGGCCGGGGACAGGCCGGGCTCGCCCCAACTCGGGTCGATCACCGGCCCGTCCGGTCCGCCGTCGACCTCGCAATCGGCGACGGCGCGGCGCACGCCCTCCGGAAGCTCCTTCGGAACCCATTCATGAATGCGGATCTGGCCGGTCGGAGAGGTGATGGAGGCGATGGCGTGGGCCAGCTGGATCGCCGGGTCCGAGAGCAGACCGCCCCAATTGCCGGAATGATGACCGCCGTCGCGGGCCTTGATCTGCAGATCGAAGGTGATGACGCCGCGCGCGCCCAGAAACACGGTCGGCCGCTCGGCATTCAGGCGCGGCCCGTCCGAGGCGATCAGGATGTTCGCCTTCAGCAGCTGCGCCTCGTCCTGGCAGAGTTCGCGCAGGCCGGGGGAGCCCGATTCCTCGCCCATCTCGATCAGATATTTGGCGTTGAAGCCGAGCCTGCCGCGCGTTTCCAGCACGGCGCGCAGGCCGTTGAGGTTGATGAGATGCTGGCCCTTGTTGTCGACGACGCCGCGCCCGTACCAGCGCCCATCCTTCTCGACGAGCCTCCAGGGCGAGAGCCCCTCGCTCCACTGTGCGTCGAGGCCCCGAATGACGTCGCCATGGCCGTAGCCGATGATCGTCGGCAGGGCAGGGTCCTCGATCCGCTCGGCATAGAGGAAGGGGCCCTTGGCCTTGGGATGCGTGAGGATGCGGCAGGTGAAGCCGAGCCCTTCGAGCAGCGGGCGCATTTCCTGATCGAGATATTCGCCGAGGACCGGCGCGCGGTCCGGGTTCTGGCTTTCGCTGGGGATGGCGACGAGGCGGGAGAGATCGGCCTTCATCCGGCCGGAGTCGAAATATTCCTGGGCGGTCGCGATCGCCTGCGCGCGGGTCATGATGGTGCGGTCTCCTCTTGGCGGGCGCAGAGTGACGAGGGATGCGGCCTTGCGCCAGTGCCGGTTTGGTCGGGCAGGCCATGTCTGCGGGGCAAGTCGCATTGTCTCACCGTCTTGCCATCGTTCCCACGGCCATCCCGGGCGACCAACGGGAGACCCGGGACCCATGCCTGAAGCCTCACTGGAAGGGCTCTGGCATGGATCCCGGATCGCCGCCGCTTCGCGGCTTGTCCAGAATGACGGCGCGTTTTTGGCTCGACCTTCGATCCTTGGCGTGCTGTTCAGCGCTTGATGACCTTCACCCCGCATCCCCACCAGCTCGTCGCGCGCGATGCCATTCTCGGCGCGCGTGCCAAGGGCGCGGCCGGCTTCCTGCTCGGCGACCTCACCGGCCTCGGCAAGACGCTTTCGGCCTGGCTGGCGCTTGCGGCGATGCCGGAGGAGGAGGTGCTGGTGATCTGCCCCAAGGGCGCGATCCCGCAATGGCGGCGCACCATCGCGCTGTCGGGCCTGCCGCCCAAGCGCGTGACGCTCATGAACTTCGAGAAGACGAAGTCGCTGCTGGCGCCGCCGGCGGATTCCAGGAAGCGCTCGACCCGCGCGAAGAACAACGAACTCGCCAGGCTCGGCACGCCGAAGCGGGTCTGGCCGCTGGTGGTGATCGACGAGGCGCATCGCATCCGCAACCCGAACTCGCAGCAGGGGATGGTCTGCCGGCAGATGGCGGCGGCGGCCGATTTCACCATCTTCATGAGCGCGACGGCCGGGCAGTCGCCGCATGAGCTGTCCTATCTGGCGCCGCTGCTGGCCCGGGCGGCGGGTATGAAAAGCGCCGATCTCGACGGGTTTCGTGAGCTGATGAAGCGGCTGAAGATCGGCCGCGCCAAAGGGCGCTGGAAGAACTGGAGCTGGGAGCCGAACGAGACCGACCGCAAGGCGATGGCCGATTTGCTCTATCGCGGCGCCAACGCCATCGGGCTGAGGCGACGGCCGGAGGAGATCGCCGGCTGGCCGGAGGTGCAGCGGGAGCTGGCGCCGATCGCGCTCGATCCCCCCGCGCGCAGGCTCTATGACGCCACCTGGCGCGAATTCCGCAAGGAGCTGGGGCTGGCCGGAGGCTCGACCCGCAGGCCCCAGGGCTGGGCGGCCGATCTGCGCTTCCGGCAGAAGGCGAGCCTGCTGCGCATCCCCGGCACGGTCGATTTCAGCGACGACCTGCTCGGCAACGACCAGCAGGTGGCGATCTCCGTCGCGTTTCTGGAAACCAGCGCGATGCTGGCCGATGCCTTGCGCGGACGCGGCTGGCGTGTCGGAGAGATCAATGGCGAGCGCTCCGGCGTGCCAAACGAGGAGACACGCATCGCCTTCCAGACGGGAGCGCTCGATGCGGTGATCTTCACCGTCACCGAATCGATCTCGCTGCATCGCGGCGAGATGCCGGGCGGGGAGCGCGAGAGGGCGCTCGTCATCCATGACATGCGCCACAGCGCGATCCAGCTGCAGCAGATCGAGGGCCGCTGTCACCGCGACGGCCAGCACGCCACGATCTTCTACGCCTATGCCGAGGACACGGTGGAGGAGGCGATCGCCGCCACGGTCATCCAGCGCATGGCGGCGATGGACGGGCTTGCGGGCGACGATACGCGCATGCTCGAGGCGATCGCGGAGATCGTCGAGGGGCGGGGGTGACGTTCGACCTCATCGCGAAAAGCGAAGCGACGAAGCACTCCAAGGGGACGGGCTGAGCCGTTGGGCACGGTCCGTGGATTGCTTCGCTGCGCTCGCAATGACGGATAGCGGCTCTCAAGTCTCGCCGCGCGCCGGTCCCAGATGCGCCAGACGCGCCTGCACCTCCGCGTCGTCCAGCAGCTCCCCCGCCTCACCCTCCAGCCGATGGCGCCAGTTGGGTTTCTCGATCGTCGTGCCGGGCACATTGGGTTGGGTGCGGATGCCGAGCGCGTCCTCGATGGCGAGCAGCTTCAGCGTGCAGGGGGATTTCGCCACATAGCGAATGGCGGCATCGACGACCGGGTCGGTTTCTTCAGGCGCCGGGCGCTCGCCCTGGACCAGCCCCTCGCGCTCGAACGAGCCCCAGAGGATGCCGCGGTCCCAGGCGCGCTGGTCTTCCTGTGCCTGCCGCTCCGGTCCCTCGTCGAGGTCGGAGCCGGCCCACCAGCCGGCCGTCGGCACGAGATCATGCGTCGTCGTGAGGGCGGCTGCCGCCGGGTCCCATTGCGCGGGCGGGATATAGCTGTCCTCGCCGCGTTCGAAACGCAGCACCCGCAGGCCCGCCACGCCCTGGCCGCGCAGATAGTCGCGAAAGCCGTGCGGCAGCACTCCGAGATCTTCCCCGATCACGATCGCCTGGTGACGCCAGGATTCGAGCGCGATGAGCCTGAACAGCGTCTCCGCCGGGAACGCGACATAGGCGCCCTGCACGGCGCTCGCGCCTTCCGGCACCAGCCAGAGCCGGCTCATCCCCATGACATGGTCGATGCGGATGCCGCCGACATGGCGCAGGCTGGCGCGCAGCGTCTCGATGAAGGGCGCGTAACCCGAGGCGGCGAGGCCGCGCGGGGAAAAGGTGGTGAGCCCCCAGCTCTGGCCCTCGGCCGAATAGTAATCGGGCGGTGCGCCGACCGAGAGACCGTTGAGCACGTCCTGCTGGCGTGTCCAGGCATGGCTGCCGGAGCCGTCCATCCCGATGGCGAGGTCGGCGATGAGGCCAACCTTCATCCCCGCCTGACGGCACTGCGTCTGCGCCTGCGAATAGGAGAGGCCGGTGAGCCATTGCAGGAAGATCTGGTAGTCCACCTGCTCGGCATTTTCGGCAGCGAAGGCGGCGACCTCGGCACTCTCCGGGTCGCGATGGGCGGGCGACCAGTTGCGCCAGTGCCAGGCGGAGGGATCGCGCGCGAATTCGGCCGCGTGCAGAACCTCGAACACCGCATGGCCGCGCAGCAGTGGAGAGGCCTCGGCCCGTGCCTGCTCGAAGGCGCCGCGCTGGGCTGCGAGGGCATCGTTCTCCCGCAATTGGCGGAACAGGGCGTGGAGCAGCCGCTGGCGCAGCGGCGTCGCCAGCTGCCAGTCGATCAGCGGCTCGGACGAGAGCTTGTCCATGGCCTCGCCGAGCCCTTCCTCGGCGATGATCGCGGTGACGAGATCGGCAGGGAACACTGTCTGCGGATCGGCGTGGAGGGGGTTGTACAAGAGCCGCGTCGAGGGCGAATAGGGGCTGAAATGGCTGGCCGAGGCGCCATAGAGCGCATGGACGGGGCTGATCGCCAAGGCATCGGCGCCGAGGCGGCCTGCCTCGCGCCCGAGTGCGGCGACGCCGGCGAAAGTGCCGATCCCGCCGTCATTAGGCGTGCGCAGCGAATAGATCTGGGCTGCGAGGCCGAAGCCGGCCCGTCCCTCGTTCAGATCGGCGAAGGTGACGCTGCGGTCAGGTGCCGCCGCGACGGTCACATCGCCATCGGGCAGGTGGAGTGTGTGGTAGCCAGGCGTCTCGAAGGCCGGCAGCAGCGCCAGCCCGTCGGCCCCCTCCTGCGCCGAAACGATCCGGCGCTCGCCGCTTTCAAGCGTCATCTCGATGCGCTTGCCGGACAGTCCCGTGCGGCCCAGCGCGACCGGTTGGCCGGTCCGCGCCGTCAGGAAGGATGCGGTCTGCGCCGCGCCACTCTCCGATATACTGTCGTCCAACGCCTCGCGCAGGCCGCTTTCGCTGTCGACCGGCAGGCCGAAGGCGGAAAGGATCGCACGCAGCGTGTCGGGCGAGACGCTGTTGAGCCTGCCGGCCTGATCGGTCCATTCAGGCGACACGCCGGCCTTTACGGCGAGCCGGCGCAGAAGTTCGTCGCTCACCTTGCACCCCTTCGGGCCTGAACGGCCGCGTCACATCCTGTCATGGCGAGCGGCCCGCGTTCTCGTGCTCGAGCACGAGCAGCCCCAGCGGCGGCAAGGTTAGCGACAGGGACTGCCCCTGACCATGTGCCGGAACGGGCTCGTGCGAGATCGCACCGCCATTGCCTTGTCCGGAACCGGAATAGAGCCCCGCATCGCTGTTCAGCCGCTCCCGCCAGAGGCCGGGCGCCGCGACGCCGATGCGGTAATCATGGTGCGGCGTCGGGGTCATGTTGGCGACGATCAGCAAGGGCGGCTTGCCGTCTCCCGCCGAGCGGGTGAAGGCGAAAACCGAGTTGGCGCTGTCGTCGGCGATCACCCAGTCGAACCCTTCCGCCGTGTGGTCGAGCCGGTGGAGGGCCGGAGTCGCCTTGTAGAGCGCGTTGAGGTCACGCACGAGCTGCATCGTTCCGCGGCGGCGCTCGTCGAAAGGATGCGGCCAGTGGAAGGGCGCATCGACCTTCCACTCGTCCTCCTGCCCGAATTCGCAGCCCATGAAGAGCAGTTTCTTGCCGGGATGAGTCCACATCATCGCCAGGCAGAGCCGCAGATTGGCGAAGCGCTGCCAGTCGTCGCCCGGCATGCGCGAGAGCAGCGAGCCTTTCCCATGCACGACCTCGTCATGCGAGATCGGCAGCACGAAATGCTCCGAAAATGCATAGACCAGCCCGAAGGTGACATCGTCGCCATGCCAGCCGCGATGCACCGGATCGCGCTGGAAATAACGCAGCGTGTCGTGCATCCAGCCCATGTTCCATTTGAAATGGAAGCCGAGACCGCCGAACTCGACCGGGCGGGTCACGCCCGGCCAGGCGGTCGATTCCTCGGCGATGGTGATGGCGCCGCGCCCGCGTGCGCCCACCAGCGTGTTGAGCTCCTGAAAAAACGAGATCGCCTCGAAATTCTCGCGCCCGCCGAGATGGTTCGGAACCCATTCGCCGGGTTTGCGGCTGTAGTCGCGGTAGAGCATCGAGGCGACGGCATCGACGCGCAGCCCGTCGAGATGGAAGGTCTCCACCCACCACAGCGCCGAGGCGATGAGGAAGCCGCGCACCTCGCGCCGGCCGACATTGTAGATCAGCGTGTTCCAGTCGATGTGGAAGCCCTGTCGCGGATCCTCGTGCTCGTAGAGGGCGGTGCCGTCAAAACGCGCGAGGCCATGCTCGTCGGACGGAAAATGCGCCGGCACCCAGTCCAGAATGACGCCGATGCCGGCGGCATGGCAGCGATCGACGAAGCGGGCGAAGTCCTCGGGCGAGCCGAGCCGCGCGGTGGGAGCGAACAGGCCGAGCGGCTGATAGCCCCAGGAGCCGCCGAAAGGATGCTCGGTGATCGGCAGAAGCTCGACATGGGTGAAGCCCATATATTCCAGATAGGGAATCAGCCGGTCGATCGCCTCGTCCCAGGAGCCCATCTGGCCCCATTCGGTCCTCAGCCAGGAACCGACATGGACCTCGTAAATGGCGATCGGTTGATGGATGGCGTTGCGCTGCTCGCGCGCCGCCATCCAGTCCTCATCGGTCCAGGCGAAGGCCGGGGCGGCTGCGACGACCGAAGCGGTGCGGGGCGGCTCCTCGTGCCGGCGTCCGAGCGGATCGGCCTTCCAGGGCAGGCGTTCGCCGCCCGGACCCGTGATCGCATATTTATAAACCGTGCCGGGTCCGAGGCCGGGGATGAACAGCTCCCAGAGCCCCGCTTCCAGCCGGCCGCGCATCGGGTGGCGACGGATATCCCAGCCATTGAACTCGCCGACGACCGCGACATGGATGGCGTTCGGTGCCCAGACCGCGAAGAGCACGCCTTCGACACCGTCGAACGTCGCGGGATTGGCGCCGAGGCGCGTCGAGAGATCGAAATGCCGGCCCTCGGCGAAGAGGTAGATGTCGTCATCGGGCAGCAGAATGCCGAAGGCGTAGGGGTCCGCCGTTTCGACGATCGCATCGGGCCACGA
>NZ_JBMDWH010000043.1:0-60942 GCF_048595345.1 Allobosea sp. | reverse complement strand
TCGGATCGACCTGCGCCTCCTTCAGCGTGGAGATCAGGAAGGTGTCGGCCACCGCCCCGTTGCCGCCATAGAGACTGGTCAGCACGTCCTTCTGGTTGACGGCGAAGATGGCGCCCTCGCGGACCTTGATGTCGGTGAAGGGCTCGACGCTGGTGTTGACCGGCATGTAGACCACCTCGTTGCCGGGGATGGTCACCAGCTTCACCGCCTTGTCGGCCTGGATGCGCGGCAGGAAGTCGGTCGGGACGTTGACCAGCACGTCGGCGCCGCCGGTCTTGAGTTCGAGATAGGCGGTCGATTCCTCGCCGATCTCGCGGAAGGTCAGCTTCTTGAACTTGGCCGGCCCCTGGTTCTTCGACAGATCAGAAGCCCATTTGTAGTCGTCGTTGCGAACGAGCACGGTCTGCTGGCCGACCGTGAAGGCCTGCATCTTGTACGGCCCCGTGCCGATCGCCTCGGTGACGCCGAACTTGTCGCCCAGCGCCTCGTAGGATTTCGGCTCCGGAATGCACATGAAGGAGCTGGCGAGGTTGAACAGCAGGTTCGGGTCCGGCCGCTTCATGCGGAAACGCACCGTCAGGTCGTCGACGACCTCGACCTTGTCGACCGCCTCGACGGTGAAGGCGTTCTCGGTGCCCTTGAACTGCGGCACCCACCACTCGATCGTCCTGGCGTTGAAAGGCTCGCCATTGTGGAATTTCACGCCGGGCTTCAGCTTGAAGGTCCAGAGCAGGCCGTCCGGGCTCGACTCCCAGGCGCTGGCGAGCTGGCCGTGGAAGCTCTGGTCGGCGTCCTGCACGAGAAGACGGTCATAGATCAGCGTCGTCGCGGTGTTGAGTTTCGTCGCCTTGATCGGGTTGTAGGTCGGCGCACCGACGAGGCGCGCGGTCATCACGAACGTCGCCTCCTGCGCCAGCGCCGTGGTGCTGGCGAGGGCCGCAAGGCCCAGCGCCAAGAGGCTCCCCTTGATCATCGTCTTCATCTCGTATCCCCTCTTGTTCGAGATCGTCCGACCTTGTTGGAATCCCTTCAGCCGGGCGGGCCTGAACCCGCCCCGACATGGCCGGTGAAGCGGCCATAGAGCTCGGCCATCCGGTTCAACCGCTGCTCGACCTGAGGGCCCAGCTCGACGAAAACCGCGTTGATCAGCAGATTGCCGAGATTGGCCATCTGGGCGGTCGAGTCCCAGAAGAGGTTGAACTCGGTGGAGACGACGAGCATCTCGTCGACGAGGCCGCGCCCCCAGTCGCAGAAGGAATCAGTGATCAGCGTCGTCGGAATTCCGGCCGCCCTCGCCTGCTCCGCCAACGCTCGTGCCAGGCGCGAATAGCGTCGCGCCTCGAAGATGACGAGACAGCGGTCCTGCGCGGCAGAAAGCAGCAGTTCGGAGAAATTGCCGGCGGCGAGATCGACCAGATGCACACCGTCCCGCAGGTATTGCAGCTGGTTGGCGAGATATTGCGCGAGCCCGCGCTCGGTCTGAAAGCCAGTGACGTAGACGCTGGAGGCCGTCGCGAGCCGGCGCGCGACGCGCTTCCATTCCTCGCTCTGCGCAAGCTCGTAGACGCGCACGAGACCGGCGATCTCGAGCTGGAGGCTGCGCGCGAGCTGATCGTCGCCGGCGAGGCTGCGCTGCTGGAAGTCGCGCATGCGGTCGCTGATCAGCCAGGGCCGATCGCCGATCTCCTCGGCGAGGCTCGCCTTGAGGTCCTTCAGGCTGCGATAGCCGAGCGTGCGGCAGAACCGTCCGACGGTGGGCTCGCTGACGGCGACCTTCTCGGCGAGGCTCGCTGCCGTCTCGAAGGGCAGGCTCGCCATCTGCGCCAGCATGTAGCTCGCCAGCGCCTTGTCGGCCTTGGAGCCGGTGGCGAGGCAGGCCTGCAATCTGTGGCGTAAAGTCTGCGGCATCGGACCTCCCACGCCCAATGAGGAAAGATTTCTGTCATTGAGTCAATGGAATTTTATTTTCTTGCAAAAGTGATCTCGTGCTGCTGGTTTGGATATGTGCCTCCGGCCAAGAGACAGGCTTGCCTCGACGATGACGACAGCAGAACGAGCCGACACGATGGTGCTCGGCGCCGGCATCGTCGGCGTCAGCATCGCCCTTCATCTGCAGGAGCGTGGGCGCACGGTCGTCCTTGTCGAGCGCGGCGAGCCGGGCGGCGAGACCAGCCATGGCAATGCCGGCCTGATCGAGCGGTCCTCGGTCGTGCCCTATGCCTTCCCGCGCGATCTTCCGACCCTGGCCGCCTTGGCCTCCAATCGCTCGGTCGCGGTGCGATACAGCCCGGCGACGCTGCTGCGGATGGCGCCCTGGCTGGCGCGCTACTGGTGGAACTCGGCTCCGGCGCGGCTCGACCGCCTCGGGCGCGCGATCCTGCCGCTGATCGAGCGCAGCATCGCCGAGCACCAGCGCTGGACACAGGCGGCCGGTACGCAGGCGCTGATGCGCGAAGGCGGGTGGATCGACCTCTATCGCCGCAAGGGCACGTTGGAGCAGGCGCTGCGCTCGGCCAAGGCGCTGGCGTGCCACGGCCTCGCCTACGACGTGCTCGGGCCCGTGGAACTGGCGGCCCGCGAGCCGGGGCTCGTGCAAGGGGCGGCGGAGGGCGCGATCCACTGGCGCGACCCGGTGACGGTCAGCGACCCCGGGGGCGTCACTCGTGCCTATGCGGCGCTGTTCGTCGCGCGAGGGGGCAGACTCCTGCGCGGCGATGCCCTCTCGGCGCAGCAGGATGGGGACGGATGGCGGATCGAGGCTGGCGGGCGCGACTGGCGCACACGCGAAGCCGTGCTCGCGCTCGGACCGTGGTCGAAGGAGTTCTACGAGCGGCTGGGCTACCGGTTTCCGCTGGGCTTCAAGCGCGGCTACCACATGCATTACGAGATCGCGCCGGAGAGCGTGCCCCGCCACCCCATCTGCGATGCGCAGGCCGGCTTCGTGCTGACTCAGATGCAGCGCGGGGTGCGCCTGACCACCGGCATCGAGCTCGCCGACCGTGACGCTCCCTCGGATCCCTGGCAGCTCGACCAGGCCGAGCAAGTGGCGCGGCGCCGTATGCCCGTGGGCCGGCGCCTCGATGCCGAACCCTGGCGCGGCGCCCGTCCCTGCCTTCCGGACATGCTGCCCGTCATTGGACGGGCGCCGCAGCATCCGACGCTCTGGTTCGCCTTCGGCCACGCCCATCACGGTTTTACATTGGGACCGGTTACGGGCCGCGTGCTTGCGGAGGCGATGATCGGCGAGACGACCTTCTGTGACCTAAGGCCATTTAGCGCCGAGCGTTTCTCCCATGGATATCATGCCAACGCTTGATATCCACGAGACCGCCGAGCCATCTTGACCGAGACCAATGATCGACAACGATTTTGCCTCGTCGAGCGAACGTCCGCTGCCCGGCGATGGGCTCAGGTCGGCAAATGGCGCATCGCGGTTCATCCACGCTTTGGGGTTATGGCTGTTTAGCTGGACTGTCTGCTCCGGCTAAACAATTTCCGAAACGATCTTCGCCATCAGGCTGTTGGAAAGGATCGTCGGCACGCCGGCGACCCTGGCGGCCGAGCGATGCCGCTCGACGAAGCCCATGCAGTCCATCAGCAGAATGTCCGCACCCCGCTGCCGAAGATCGACCGCCGCTTCGCCCACGGCGTTGAGATCGTCTCGATAGGGCGAGGCGGCTGCATAGATTGGCGGGGAGTCGAGCCCCGACCATTTGACCGCCTCGCTTTCGATCTGCGCGGGGATCGGCACGATGATGCCGAGCTTGGCGCCGCGGGTCAGCGCCGCGACGGCGGCCGGCAGGAAACGATCCGGCTCCAGCAAACGGGCGGTCTGCGTCTTGAGTCGCTCGAAATGGCCGGTGCACAGCAGCAGAATCGTGGTGCAGCCTTGTGCCTCCAGAGTGTCCAACTTGTCTTGCGCTGCGGCTTCGGTCGAAGCGCGGTCGAGCACCACGGAGGTTCCGTCGAGGAGACGGGACACCAGCTTCGGCTGCTCCCGCACCGGCGCGAAGCGCGCTTCGATTTCGGCGGGCGTGAGCCCGTCGAGGACGCCTGCGTGCACGCGCATGAGGCTGTCGTCCAGATACGCGTCGAGGATCGGCACGATGTCCGGCCGCGGTGCCTGGCCGATGGTCAGCGTTCCGAGCTTGCTCATGGGGCGACCTCGCAGGATGAAGAACCGCCCCTCGTGGACGAGAGGCGGCCTCGCGTCAGCGCTTGAAGACGTTCTTGGAGACGCTGTCGAAGAAGGAGAAGATCGCGTCTCCGGCGATGATGCCGGCCGCGAAGACCTCCATGTCGCCTTCCCCCGTGGCTCCGCGCAGCTTCTCCCAGATCAGGCGGCAGACGATACCGGCCAGCACCGCCCAGCCCGCCATCGGGAAATTGATCAGCAGCCCGGTGGCGAAGAGCACGCCGATCTGCCGCTTCGGACCGCCGAGGAACTGCAGGATCGCGCCGGGGATCGCCCAGAGAAAGAGCTGCCAGGCCACGCCCGGTGCAACGCCGGCCTTGATCGTCGCGGCATAGACCTTGTCGACGGGCGCGACGAGGTTCTGGTCGAAATAGGACTGGTAGGACAGCAGCACCACGAGACCCGCGACGACGAAGGCGAACATCGCGGCGAAGAGCTGCTGGCGGCGGCCGTCCAGTTCGAAGGCCGGGTCGGCGCCGTTCCCGCGCAGCAGATAGCCGGCCTTCAGATCATAGCCCATATCGGCGAAGGCCGGGCCGGTCGCGGCCGAGAAGCCGACAAGCAGCGCCAGCGCCGGCATCGGGAATCCGAGCAGCATGCCGATGATCAGCGTGATGAGCGCCACCGCGAAGGCCGGGAACCAGCCCGAATGCATCGCCGCGAGGCCGACGATCAGCTCGTGCACATAGGCCGCGAAGGCGGCGTAGAGCACGAAAAGCAACAGCATGCCCGGCGACATTTCGCTCATCAGCCCGCCGACGATGGCGATGAACACGGCGATCACAAGATAGCCGATCGTGCCGAGGCCGAGCGCGCGCTTGACCTCGCGGTCGGACACGCCAGCGCTGGCATCGGCTTGACGCTGCGCCTCGTTGCGGCGGAACAGCAGCAGCGCGACCTGGATCAGGGCGACGATGCCGGCGCCGATCATGAAGCCGTGCGGAATATAGGCGGCCATCAGGTCGCCCTTCGGGATGATGCTCGCAAAGGCCGGGCCTCCGAAGATCGGGCCGGAATAGCCGCGCAGCAGAAGCCCGATGCCGAACATACTCAGCGCCCAGATATTGCCGATGAAGGCGACGCCGAAGGCGGACATCGGAATGCCCGTCACCGCCGTCGAGCCGGCGAAGCCGATCCAGGCGAGCGGGATCTTGATGAAGGAGACAGCGACGCCCGTGCCGAAGCCGACGCCCATCAGCACGGCCTTGCGCCCGCCCTCGTCGCCGGCCTTGATCGCCTCGGCGGCGGCGACGCCCGGCGGCCAGGCGCCGGTCGCCGGGAAGACCCGGGAATCGAACATGCGGTAGAGCAGATAGGCGTCGAGCAGCATGGCAAAGAAGGCGCCCGCCAGCATCGGCAGCACGAGATCCGGCCGGCCGAGCAGCCACGGGATGCCGACCGGCAGCAGCAGGCTGTTGGCGGCTCCGAACGTGGCCGAGGAGATTGCGCTCTGGGCCAGGTTCTGCACATGGATCGAGCGGTAGCGCGCGAAGATCGCCAGCGGCACGCGCGCCAGCGCCATCGCGGCGAGCGCGCCGATCAGCGAGGTGTTGGCGGTGATGCCGAGCGACACCAGCAGCTGCATGCCGATGATGGCGCCGAAGACGCAGAGCACGGCGATCAGAACGAGTGTCGCCGGCTCGGACAGGCTGGGGTGCCGCTGCGGCGCCCCGTCGGTGTGTTGTGTCATGCCCTTATCCCCTCATGGCCCTTTCCGGGCCGTTGCCGATTGTGGTCTCGCAATCAGGATGCCGCTTCGGTCTCCCTGGCGTCCTGACCGGCCTGCGTCGCCTGCATGCCGTAATCCTCTCGCGCGGCTTCCGGCGACACGAGGCCGAGCGCCACGTCCCGCTCGATCGCCTCACGCGAGCGTTCTTCCGCCGGGCCAAAGCCGGCGCCGCCGGCCAGCACGAGTTCGACGATCTCCTGCGGCCTGGTGACCTGCACGAGCTCGCCGGTGCCGACGTCCTTGAGAATGCTCCCCTGCTCGTCGATCACCCGACCGGATGCGCCGCCGCCGGCTTTGCCGCCGAACAGGCCTGGGATCGGGTTGTCGACCCCCTCCGGATAGAGCGAGACCAGCGTCGGGAGCCCATCCGGCGCGAGCTTGCGCAGCCTGATGCGCTGGCCGAGACCGCCGCGGTGACGGCCGGCACCGCCGGAATCCGTCAGATAGGTCTTCTCCACGACAAGGACCGGCACGCGCGACTCGAAGGTCTCGATCGAGGTGTTGGCGGCCGAAGTCGGATAGAGCAGGCCCGACTTGCCGTCGCCCTGCGCCGAGCCGCCTTGCCCACCGCCGGTGAAAAGCATGTCCGAATAGGTCGCCCCGTCCGCGTCGCGGCCATAGACGCTCGCGGCGACCGGCAGGCCGGTGAAGGCCTGAACCTGCTTCGGCGCCGCCGCTGACAGAGCGCGGAAGATGTTGGGTGCCAGATACCAGCCGGTGCGCGTGCGCAGATTGACCGCGAGCGGCTTGTCGCAATTCAGGATCGAGCCCTTGGGTGCGTCGATCGTGAAGGCGCGGTAGCAGCCGGCATTGCCGCGGACATTCGGCGTCAGCATGCATTTCAGCGGGTAGGTCGCATGCGCCATCGTGTAGTTCAGCGTGCAGTTCAGCCCGCCCTGGGGCAGCTGCGGCGGGGCGCCGGCGAAGTCGAGGTGGATCGTGTCGTCCTTTACCGTCAGCGCCAGCGGGTAATGCATCGGGGTGCCGAGCGGGTTGTTCGAGACGGTGCCGCGATAGGTGCCGTCCGGCAACGCGCGGATCGCCTCGCGCATCGCCTTTTCCGAACGGCTCTGCACGACATGCGCCAGCGCGCGCAGATCCTGCATGCCGTAATCGCCGAGGAAGGACTGCAGCCGCTCGGCGCCGATCGCATTGGCGGCGACGAAGGAGTGCAGGTCGCCGAGCACCTGCTGGGAATTGCGGACGTTCTCGCCCAGCAGCCGCACCAGCGTCTCGTTGATCCGGCCGGCCTCGTAGAGCTTCATCGGCGGGATCTGGAAGCCTTCCTCGTAGATCTCGCGGGCCCGCAGGCTGTCCTTGGTGCCGCCGATGTCGGAGACATGGCCGACCGTGCCCATCAGGCCGACCACGCGCTCGCCGAGGAAGACCGGTGTGACGACCGCGATGTCGAAGAGATGGCCGGCGCAGAGCCAGGGATCGTTGGTGATCAGCACGTCGCCCGGCTTCAGCGTGTCGGCCGGATAGCGCTCCAGCAGTGCCTTCACCGCACGCGGCAGCGTCAGGTTGAACACCGGCATGGCCCGCGGCGAATGCGCCAGCGTCTCGCCTTCCGGGTCGAGCAGCTCGCAGGCGAAGTCCTGGGACTCCGAGATCACCAGCGAGAAGGCGGTGCGGCAGACGGTCAGCCACATCTCCTCGACGACATTGACCAGCCGGCTCCACATGATCTCGAGCGAGATCGGGTCAGCCTCGATGCGCCGCGCCGCCTCGGCCAGCGGCATGTCGGCGGTGATCGTGGTCTCGGCCGCGTCGGGCTGGGCGACATGGATCACGAGGTTGAGCACCTCGTCGATCGAGACGCGGTCCCCCGGCGGCACGATGGTGGTTGCCTCGCGCTCTTCGATGATCGCGGGGCCCGCGAGGGTGTCGCCGGCGCGCAGGGCATAGCGGTCATAGACCGTCGCCTCGCTCCAGCCGCCCTCGAACCAGGCCTTGCGGGTGCCCTTGACCTTGGCCGCGGCATCGCCGCCGCCGGCCGCTCCGGCGAGCGACAGGGTCGGCACCGGGCCGGCACAGCGGACACGGAAGTTGATCGCCTCCAGCCGTGCGCCCTCGTAGACCGACGTGTAGCGGGCGGAATAGGCCTTGGCGAAAGCGGCCCGGATCACCTCCAGGCTCGTGGCGTCGATCGTCCCGGACGGCAGCGGCACGGCAATGTCATGCATCTGCCCGACCAGCCGCATATCGGCGGACCGTTCGACGGTGACGTCGTCGGCCGCGACGCCGGCCTCCGCCAGATGCCTGCGGCCGTCCTCTTCCAGGCCCTTCAGCAGGGCGTTCACGGCATCGGCATCGAAGCCCTCCGCAAACTCGACCGGCAGGGAGCGGACGAGATCGAACGAGAGCGGTGCGGCAAGGAAGCCGAGCGCGGACGCGGCGCCGGAGGCGGGGGGCACGATGACCTCGCCGACGCCGAGCACGCGCGCGACATCGACGGCATGGGCAGGGCCCGCACCGCCGAAACCGACCATGGCATAACGGCGAGGATCCTTGCCTTTCTCCACCAGATGGACGCGGGCGGCGGCGCCCATGCTTTCGACGACGACTTTGTGGATACCCCAGGCCGCTTCCTCCACCGAAAGCCCAAGCGGCCCGGCCACGCTCGCCACCGCCTTGCGCGCCGCCTCCCGATCGAGCGCCATGCGCCCGCCGAGGAAGAAGCCCGGATCGTAATAGCCCAGCACCAGATTGGCGTCGGTCACCGTCGGCTTCGTGCCGCCCATGCCGTAGCAGGCGGGGCCGGGGTCGGAGCCGGCCGAATGCGGGCCGACCTTGAGCAGGCCGACCTCGTCGATCGCCGCGATCGAGCCGCCGCCGGCCCCGATCTCGATCATGTCGATCACGGGCGCCTTAATCGGCAGGCCGGAGCCCTTGGCGAAGCGGTTGACGCGGCCGGCTTCCAGCATCGGCGCGATTTCGGCGCGGCCATCCTCGATCATGCAGGCCTTGGCGGTGGTGCCGCCCATGTCGAAGGAGATGACATCCTTGTGGCCGGCAAGTTCGCCGAAGAGAGCCGTCGCGAGGCCGCCGCCGGCCGGGCCGCTTTCGAGCAGGCGGATCGGGAAGGTGCGCGCGGTCTCGGGCGAGACCAGACCGCCGGCCGAATGCATCAGCCGGAGCGTGCCGCGGAAGGAGCGGGCTGAAAGCTCGCGCTCCAGCCGCTTGAGGTAACGCCGCATCAGCGGCTGGACATAGGCGTTGGCCGCCGTGGTGACGAAGCGCTGATATTCCCAGATCTCGGCCACGACCTCGCTGGAGAGCGAAACGGTGAGGCTGGGGCACGCCTCGCGGACGAGCCGGCCGGCCTCCTGCTCATGGACGGGATTGCGGTAGCTGTTGAGGAAGCCGATGGCGATCGCCTCGCAGCCGGCGTCGGCGAGCTGGCGGGCCGCCTGGCGCACGGCCTCGGCATCGAGCGCCGTCACCACCTTGCCGTCGCGGTCGATGCGCTCGGGCACCTCAAGGCGCAGATCGCGCGAAACCATCGGCTCCGGGAAGGTCAGGAACAGGTCGTAGATGTCGTAGCGTTGCTCCGTCCCCATTTCGAGGATGTCGCGGAAGCCACGGGTGGTGATGAGGCCGAGCTTGGCGCCCTTGCGCTCGATGACTGCGTTCGTCACGAGCGTGGTTCCGTGGACGATGTCGCCCACATCCGCCAACGTGATCCCGGCCATCTCCACGAGTTCACCGAGCCCTGTCAGCGCCGCCTCGGACGGATCGTGCGGCGTGGTCAGCCGCTTGTGCAGGCGCACGGAACGCTGCTCCGCATCGTAGAGGATGAAATCGGTGAAGGTGCCGCCGATATCGAAGCCGATGCGCCAGCGATTGCTCATGGGGCGGTCTCCGCGAAGTCCAGATGCAAGGGAAAGAAAGAAGTGTCGCCGGTCAGGGCCGCGATCTCCGCGGCGCCCTCCGACAGCGCGGCGATGATGGCGAGCCGTTCCTTGGGCTCGACCAGTGTCGCGGGGATCGTGACGCACAGCGCGACCTCGTCGCCCGTCGCCGGGTCGCCGACCGCGACCGAGATGGCGTGCACGCCGCGCACCGCCTCGTCGTGCGATTCTGCGAAGCCGCTGGCACGAATGGCAGCGAGCCGTGCGAGCAGCGCCTCCAGATCCTGCGGCGCCGTCTCCGAAGGGGCGGAAAGCCCCTGCGGGTAGAGCCGCCGGACTTCATCGTCATGGAGCCGCGCAAGCAGGGCACGGCCTGTGCTGGAGGCGAAGGCCGGAAGGCGGTCGCCGATCGCCGTGACCACGCGCAAGGCGTGCCGGCCCGGATGAGCGGTCACGCCGATGACCTGCGCATCGCGCCGCACGCTGATGTACCCGGTATGGCCGATCCGATCCGAAATCGCACCGACCACGGCATCGGCCCGATCGATCAGCGAGGCGGCGAAGCGATAGAGCTGCCCGACCTGGTTCAGCAGCAGCGACGGCCTGTAGCGCTTGCTCTCGCCGACCGTCTCCAAAAGCCCCTCATCGCGCATGGCCCGCAGCAGCCGGGAGGCATTGCTCTTGGGCATGCCGAGCAGCGTCACGAGATCGGTCACCGTCACATCGTGGCGCGTGCTGGAGAAGCAGCGAAGCACATCGGCAGCCGACGATAAAATGGACATGCGCAGCGAGTTCCAAAAAATGGAACAAAGGTTCCATTAAATGGATCTTGTTTCGGACAAGGCGGTTCGTCAAGGCCTTTGCTGGCGCCGGAGCGGAGAGATTGCTGACGGACAACTTGCCAGGGAGTTTGACGCGATTGTCGACCACTGGTCGCCGCGGGGATCGCCGATGGGAACGGGCAATACGTTGAGATCGCCGACGTCTCAGGCGGGTTCGTGGGGCACGCTCACGCTGAGGAAGACGAATTCTTTCTCGTGCACAGGGGCACCCTCGTCCTGCGATTCCGCGACGGCTCCGAGGTGACCCTGAACGCGGCAAGTTCATCGTCGTTCGCGAAGGGCTTCGTGACGTAGTCGGCGGCGCCGAGCTCGAGCCCTGAATCGCTGACCGACGCTGAGGCGAGCCGCGAGGGCGCATCGCGCCCCCGCCTCCATGCGTGCAGGGTTGGGGCTCCTCAGGCCTTGAGGAAGGCGAGCATGTCCTGGTTGAGGCGGTCCTTGTGGGTCTCGGAGAGGCCGTGCGGGGCGCCCTCATAGACCTTCAGAACAGCGTTCGGCACCAGCCGCTTGACGGCGCGTGCGGTCGTCTCGATCGGGACGATCTGGTCGTCGTCGCCATGGACGATCAGCGTCGGCCGGTCGATCTTCTTCAGATCGGCGACGAAATCGGTCTCCGAGAACGCCTTGATCGAGTCATAGGTGTTCTTGAAGCCGGCCTGCATGCCCTGCGCATACCAGGCCTCGATC
Source organism: Allobosea sp. (assembly GCF_048595345.1). Taxonomy (GTDB): domain Bacteria; phylum Pseudomonadota; class Alphaproteobacteria; order Rhizobiales; family Beijerinckiaceae; genus Allobosea. Next base: position 49,635 of record NZ_JBMDWH010000043.1, on the reverse strand, counting down.
GCGCCCTGGCTCGCCTTGGCGCCGGGGCGGTTGTAGCCGAAGAACGGGCCCGACGCGATGTCGCGGAAGAGCTGACCGCGGTCGGCGAGGAAGCCCTTGCGGATGCCGTCGAAGACCTCCATCGGCACGCCGTCCGGGTTCGAGGGCTTGCGCAGCATGATCGGCGTCACCGCGGCGATGAAGCCGACCCGCGCGACCCGGCCGGTACCGTGGCGGCCGACATAGCGCGCCACCTCGCCGCCGCCGGTCGAGAAGCCGAAGGCCGACACGTTCTTCAGATCGAGCGCCTCGATCACCTCCGCCAGATCATCGGCATAGTGGTCCATGTCGTTGCCGTCCCAGACCTGGCTGGAGCGGCCATGGCCGCGGCGATCATGGCTGACGACCCGGAACCCGTTGCTGGCGAGGAAGAAGGCCTGGTTCTCCCAGCTATCGGAGGAGAGCGGCCAGCCATGGCTCAGCGTCACGACCGGACCATCCTTGGGACCCCAGTCCTTGAAATAGAGCCGCACACCTTCGCGGGTGATGACATGGTCGCCGTCGACGACCGGCTTGGCCCGGCGAGCCGGCGTCTTCGTGGCGGGGCGCGCCTGGGCCGTGGCTTCGCCGGCAGGCACTGACGCGGCGGTGGCGGTGACGGCAGCCGCGGCGATGCCGGTGAGCAGGTCGCGGCGGGCGGGAGCGTTGGCGGCGGTTTCGTTGGCGTTCGACATGATCTCGTCTCCTTCTGGTTTGGTGGACCGGCGGAGGGCCGTCGGCCGATCTTCAATCGCTTACGATTAGATCGTGAGCGATTGATTAGATGGACATCGTATCGCTGTCAATCCCTTGCGATTGGATCGTGCGCGATTATTCTAGGGCTCGTACCGAGGAGATGCCGATGATCGCCCCTTCCGCAGCAGACCAGCACGACGTGAAGCTCGACGACCTCCTGTGCTTTGCGGTCTATTCGGCCAGCCACGCCTTCAACCGGCTCTACAAGCCGCTGCTCGACGAACTCGGCCTGACCTATCCGCAATATCTGGTCATGGTGACGCTGTGGGAGCGCGACGACCGCACCGTGGGCGAGATCGGCGAGCGGCTCTTCCTGGAGTCGAATACGCTGACGCCGCTGCTGAAGCGCATGGAGGCGGCAGGACTGGTCTCTCGCAGCCGCGACCCGGCCGACGAGCGCCAGGTGCGCCTGCAGCTGACGCACGAAGGCCGTGCCCTGATCGACAAGGCACGCCAAGTCCCGCCCTGCGTGCTCGACGCGACCAGCCTCTCCGGCGAGGAAGCCCGCCGCCTGACCGACCAGATCGCCGCCCTGCGGACCTCGCTGTCGCGCTAGACGCTCGGCTTCGGTCCTCAAGCCGCCAGGGTCTGCCCCCCGTGATCAGGGCGCGCCTGCCCTCGAGCGAGATGAAGCCGGTCATCACGCGATCTCCAGACGTGCGATCGCGTCGTTCCACTACTGCCCCATCATCATCTGGCTAAAAGATCATCGTCGCGCGACTGATATTTGTGCGCATCGCGTCTTCATATTGTCGACAATATCGGCAAAGATCATGAACATGATTGTCGTGCCGAAATTGCTCGTCGTGAACCCGAACACGACCGCCGCCGTGACGGAACGTTTCGCGATGGAGGCGCGCCGGATCGCTGGCGATCGCGCGGTCATCGAGGCGGTGACGGGCTGTTTCGGCGCCGGCATCGTCACCACCCGTGCCGAGGCCGTCGTCGCGGCTCACAGTGCCCTGGAACTGCTGGCGCGCCATGGCGCCGGCTTCGACGCCGCGATCCTGGCGATCTCCTTCGACAGCGGCCTCGCCGCGGCACGCGATGTGATGCCGATTCCCGTCATCGGCATCACCGGTGCTGCGATGACGGCCGCGATCGAGCACTCTCAGCGCATCGGACTGGTGATCTTCGGGGCGGAAAGTCTCCCGCTCTACAGGGACTTGCTGCAGAGCCTGCGGCTGGAAGACCGCATCACCGGCATCGAGGTGATCGAAATCGCCTCGGCCGGGGCCTATCTCGACCAGGCCTCGCGGGACGCCCAGGTGTTCGAAGCGATAACCGGGCTGGCCTCCGCAGGTGCGGGCGCGGTGGTGATCTGCGGCGCGGCCGTCGTCGGCATCGCGGACCGTCTGCGCACGGAAGCGCCGCTTCCCGTCTTCGACGGGGCCGCTCCTGCCGTCGAGGCGGCCATCGCCGCAGCGCTGGCGACATCGTTCTCGCGACGGGCCCCCGCAACGCTGTCTCGCTCGATCGGCCTCGATCCCCATCTGGCCGCGCTCATCGAAGGGCGCTGGCCGTCCGCCCCGGCTGATTCCCCCATGCCGACATCCCGCTCCGGAAAGGAATGACCATGCCGATCCAGCCTCTTTACCGCCTTGCCGCCGCCTCCCGCGCCGTCTCGCTGGCTCTTGCGCTTGTCGCGGCAGGAACGGTCGCCGCCCGGGCCGACGCGCTGTCGGACGCCAAGGCGCGCGGCAAGCTGCTCGTCGGCGTGGAGGCCGGGGGCACCGGAGCAGTGCTCTCCCAGACGCCTGACGGCAAGATCATAGGCCAGGATGCCGAACTCAACGCCTATATCGCCAAGAAGCTGGGCCTGCAGCTCGAAATGGTGCCGACCGCCTGGCCGGGCATCATCCCGGCGCTGCTGTCGGGCCGGTTCGACATGATCCTGAGCGGCATGACTGCGACCGGCGCCCGAGCCGAGCGAGTGAATTTCTCCATTCCCTATGGCGACGCCTCGCTGGTCGCGGCGACGACGGCCCGCAACACCAAGCTCAACAGCGTCGCCGACCTGCCCGGCCGCACTATCGGCGTGCTGCTCGGCACCAACACGGTCGACTTCGCCAGGAAATACAGCGCCGCCCTGACCGCCGCCGGCAAGCCGGGGATGACGATCAAGACCTATGACGACATCCCGACGATGGTCACCGACATGGTCAACGGCAATATCGACGGCCTGATGCTGCCGCATCCGATCATCGGCGGCTATGCGGCGCAGCAGCCCGGCAAATTCCGGATCATCGAAGGGCTCGGCGACAAGTCGTTCTTCGCGGTGGCGGTCCGCAAGGAGGACACCAGCCTCCTCGACGCCGTCAACGCCGCGCTGGCCGATGCCAGGAAGGACGGGACGCTCGCCGCGCTCCAGACCAAATGGCTGGGCGCGCCGGTGACCGATCTGCCCGATGTCGCGATCAAGCCCTGAGCCCGCGCCATGGCGATGATCGCGATCGAGGGCCTGACCAAACGGTTCGGCGAACTGGAGATCCTGAAGGGCGTCGATCTCAGCGTCGAGGAAAAGGAAGTCGTCGCCATCATCGGCCCGAGCGGCTCGGGGAAGAGCACCGTGCTGCGCTGTCTGAACTTCCTCGAGGCCCCGACGACCGGCGACATCTTCATCGACGGGCGCCGGCTCGGGTATCGGGAGGACGTCTCGCGCGGGCGCCGGCGACTGCCGGAAGCAGAGCTCAACCGCCAGCGCGCCGAGATCGGCATGGTCTTCCAGCAATTCAATCTCTGGCCGCACAGGACGGTGCTGGAGAACATCATCGAGGCGCCGATGCTGGTCCGGCGGCTTCCCCGCGCCGCCGCCATCGAGACCGCACGCCGGCTGCTGGAGCGCGTCGGTCTGCTCGCCAAGCAGGACGCCTCCCCGACGACGCTCTCCGGCGGGCAGCAGCAGCGGGTCGCGATCGCCCGCTCGCTGGCGATGAACCCGAAGATCATGCTGCTCGACGAGGTGACCTCCGCACTGGATCCCGAGACGGTGCGCGAGGTGCTCGACGTCATCAAGTCTCTCGCCGAGGAGGGGATGACGATGGTGCTGGTCACGCATGAGATGGCCTTCGCCCGCGAGGTCGCGCACCGGATCGTCTTCATGGACGAAGGCCAGATCCTCGAAATCGCGCCGCCCGACCGCTTCTTCGCCGCGCCCTCGCATCCGCGCGCCCGCGCCTTCCTCGAAAAGGTCCTGTGAGGACAGATGACCCGCTTCGACCTCTCGATCATCCTCGAATGGCTGCCGGCTTTGCTGCAGGGGCTGGGCGTCACCGTGCTGTTCACGATCGGCGGGCTGACGCTCGGGCTGGTGATCGGCCTCGTCTTCGCCGTGTGCTCGCTGTCGCGCAATGCGCTGCTGGGCTGGCTCGCCCGCATCTATATCGACGCGGTCCGCGGCACGCCGCTGCTGCTGCAACTCTTCATCCTGTATTACGGCCTTCCGGCCGTCGGTCTGAAGCTCAGCGCGCCCACAGCCGGCATCCTGGGTCTCGGCATCAATGCCGGCGCCTATCTGGCCGAAATCTTCAGGGCGGGCATCGAGGCGGTGCCGCGGCCGCATGTCCAGGCGGCGCGCTCGCTGGGCATGAGCGCTCGCCAGACCTTCTGGCGGATCGAACTGCCCCAGGCGGTGGCGCTGGTGCTTCCGCCCATGGCCAACGAGATGATCAGCCTGGTGAAATCGACCTCGCTGATCTCGACGATCGCGATCGACGAATTGCTGCGCTCGGGCCAGATCGCCGTCTCAGTCACCTTCGCGCCGCTGGAGATCTATCTGGTCGTCGCGATCCTTTATCTGATCGTCAATCTGCTGCTCGCCGCGCTCGTTCGCTGGCTGGAACATCGCTCGGGCTCCGCCCGTCGCTCCGAGCTCAAGCGCACCTTGCAGGAGGTCGGCGTATGATCGCGGCGCCCCAGCCCATCCTCTTCCGCGGGGTGAGCGTCTACGATCCTGCAGCCGAGGGCGCCGTTGCAGGACCGGTCGACGTCCTCGTGAGGGACCGGCGCATCGCGGCGGTCGGCCCGACGATCGCGGCGCCGGCCGAGGCCCGGATCGTCGACGGCACGGGCCGCCTGCTGATGCCGGGCCTCGTCAACGCGCATTTCCACTCCTCGGTGAACCACATGAAGGGCCGGCTGCCCGGCCTGCCGCTCGAAATCTTCATGCTCTACGAGTCGCCGGCGCTCGAGGTGCTCGCCCCGACGCCGCGCGAGGCCTATCTGCGCACGCTGCTCGGTGCGATCGAGATGCTGAAGACCGGCACGACCGCGGTCCAGGATGATTGTTTCCTGGTCCCGCGGCCGACGCCCGAGATCATCGACGCGGTCTGCCAGGCCTATGCCGATGCCGGGATCAGGGCGACGGTCGCGCTCGACGAGCCGGAGGTCGCCGAGCTTCGCAAGCTGCCTTTCCTCAGCGACATCGTGCCCGAGGATATCGGCAAGATCCTGTCGCGCCCGCCGGCCCTGCAGGGTCCCGACCTTCTGAAGCTCTACGACCACCTCATCACGCGCTGGCACGGCGCAATGGACGGGCGGATCAGGGCCGCCCTCTCCTGCTCGGCGCCGCAGCGGGTGACGCCGGCGTATTTTCATGCCCTCGACGAGCTCAGCCGCGAGCACGGCCTGCCGCTCTACGCCCATATGCTGGAAACCAAGCTGCAGCGGGTCTTCGGCCATGAGCGCCTCGGCGGCCGCTCGCTGGTCCGCTACGTCCACGATCTCGGCCTGCTGAGCGATCGGCTCAACGTCATTCACGCCATCTGGGTCGATAACGACGATCTCGATCTGCTGGCGGCGTCGGGCGCGGTCGTAGCCCATAATCCCGTCAGCAATCTCAGGCTCGGCAGCGGGGTCATGCCGTTCCGGGCCATGCGTGATCGCGGCATTCCGATCTGCCTCGGCGTCGACGAGGCCATCACCGACGACGCCGTCAATATGTGGTCGGTGATCAAGACGGCCGGCATGATCCACAACCTGACGGGCAGCGACTACAGGCGCTGGCCGCAGGCGAAGGAGATCCTCGACTGCGCGATCGGCGGCGGGGCGCGAGCAATGGGGCTGTCGGGCGAATTGGGGGCGATCGCCCCAGGGCAGCTGGCCGATCTGATCCTGCTCGACCTCGAAACCCCGGCCTTCACGCCGCTCAACGACGTCAGCCGCCAGCTCGTCCATTGCGAGAATGGCCATTCTGTCCGCATGACGATCGTCGCGGGAGCCATCGTCGCCGAGAATGGCGTCGTCACCTCCGTCAATGAGACCGCGATCCTGGCCGAGGCGCGAGAGGTCTTCGCCGGCCGCCGCGCCGCGCTCGAAGCCGCAGCGCGCGAGATGGACCGCTTCCTCCCCTATTACGACGCGATGTACGAGCGCGCCGCCGCGGTCGATGTCGGCCTGATGCGGCGGCTCGACGAGCCGAGGGCCCGAACATGCTGAGACAGCCCTGGTACGACGATTCCGCGATCGTCGCCCGGCCGCGCTCGGCCTGGCCCGGCGGGCGGCGCCTCGCCGTCTATGTCGCACTCGGCGTCGAGGAATATTCCTTCGGCGAGGGTCTCACCGAGGATCTGCTGCCCGGCGCCCCGAAGCCCGATCTGGTCAACACCGCCTGGCGCGATTACGGCAATCGGGTGGGGGGCTTCCGGCTCATCGACCGCCTGGGCGGGATGGGCATCCGCCCGACGCTCCTGCTGAATACCGGCGTTTACCAGACCGCGCCGGCGATGACCGACCATGCCCGCAAGGCCGGCGCCGAGATCGTCGCGCATGGCATCGTCAATTCCGACACGCTGGCGACGCTCGGTTGCGACGACGAACTCGCTTATCTGAACCGCGTGCGCGCCGACATCATCGCCCATGAGGGGTGTGCTCCCGGCGGCTGGTCCAGCCCCTGGCTCGCGCACAGCCCGACGACGCTCGCCAATCTCCGCCGCGCCGGCTTCGGATACCTGCTCGACCTGCGGATGGACGACCAGCCGGTCTGGCTGCGGACCGAAGCCGGCCCGCTACTCTCGATTCCCTATGCCGCCGAGATCAACGACAGCTCGACCATCATCGGCCGGAATGCCTCCGCGGCCGATTTCGCCGATATGATCGTGGACGAATTCGAGGAGCTGCTCGCCGCCTCCCGCGACCAGGCGCTGGTGATGAGCATCGTGGTCCACTCCTTCATCTCGGGGCAGCCCTTCCGCCTGCGCAGCCTCACCCGCGCGCTGCAGCACCTCGTCTCCCGCAGCGAGGATGTCTGGTTCTGCACGCCGGGCGAGATCGCCGCCGCAAGCCTGGCCGATCCGTCGCTCGTCGCCTGAAGCCGGGCGACGAGAGCCCGGCCGGACCTCCTATCAGCCCTTGCCCGGCGCGAACAGCGTTCCAAGGTCGACCACCTTGCGGCTGTTGCGATCGAGGTCGAGGCGGTCTTCGACATTGCCGAGATGCTCGTCCATCAGCTTGACGGCCCGTTCGGGATCCGCCGAGGACAGGGCCTCGAGGATGAGGCTGTGCTCGTGATGCGAGCAGCTCGGCTGCCCTGGCCGCTCATAGACCAGGATGACGAGCGCCTCCCGGGTGATCAGCTCGCGCAGGAAGCGCAGCAGGATCGAATTGCCGGCGATCTCCGCCAGGATCAGATGGAACTCGCCCGAGAGCCGTACCATCTCGCGCCAATTCCGCGCCGCCTCGGCCTCGACTTCGAGCGCGATATGGCGCTTGAGCGAGGCAACGTCGCGCTTCGTCAGCCGGCCGGCCAGCAGCCTCGCGATCGTGGCCTCGATTCCGCGCCGCGCGGCGAAGATTTCGCGCGCTTCCTGCGGCGTCGGCTGGAAAACGGAAGCCCCCTTGTTGGGCTCGATCGTGACGAGGCCGGCATGGGCGAGCCGCGAGAACACCTTGCGGATGCGCGCGCGGCTGACGCCGAAGATCTGGCGCATCTCGTCCTCGCGCAGGCGCGTGCCCGGCGGGAGTTCCTGCGCAGCGATGGCGTCGTGGATCCGGGCATAGATGACGTCGTCCCCGGCCTCGTCCCGCTCGTCGTCCTGGTCGCTCATCGGTGTTCAGTCCGTCCCGTCTGCGCGTCGCAGATGAATCATGCTTTGCCTAAGGGTGCAAAGCGCAATTGTCGAGCGACTGCCTGTTTTTGTATCGCTGAATGCCAACATTTGGAGCGACAGCAGCATTGTTTTGTCGACAATCATATTGTTGATTATCGACATGAATGGTGCGGCATGCCCGCGATCCTTGTCTCCGAGGGAAGCCCATGGCGATCAGCACGCCTCTGGAGCCGCGCTCACCGGCCCGCCGGGAAGGCCGACAGGCACGCGGCTGGCTGCCGGCCCTCGCGCTGCTCGGCCCCGCCATTCTGTTCTTCCTGCTCGTCTTCGTCCTGCCCGTCGGGCTCATGCTGCGATTCAGCTTCCTCAAGCAGTTGCCGGACGGCAGCCTGACGACCTTGCCGACACTGGCAAACTATATCCGCCTCGCCACCGTCGATCTCTATCGCGGCGTGCTGCTGACCACGCTGCGGATCAGTCTGCTGACCACGATCGGCGCGGTGCTGCTGGCCTATCCGCTGGCCCTGGTGATCGCGCGGGGGCCGGCCATCCTGGGGCGCATCATCACGATGCTGGTGATCGCGCCTCTGCTCGTGAATGTCGTGGTGCGCGCCTATGGCTGGCGCGTCATCCTGGCCAATGGGCCGGGCGGCGTGCTCAACTGGCTTCTGTCCTTTCTCGGCCTCGGCCCTGTCGAACTGCTCTACAGCGACTGGGCGGTGGTGATCGGCTCCGTCCAGGTCTTCCTGCCGATGATGGTGCTGCCGCTCGCCGCCGCGATCGGCCGGATCGACCCCGCCGTCGAGGACGCCGCGCGTACGTTGGGCGGCGATAGCCTCGCCGTCTTCCGCTGGGTCACGCTTCCGCTCAGCCTTCCGGGGCTCGGCGCCGGCTGCACGCTCGTCTTCTCTCTGACCGCGAGCTCCTTCATCCTGCCCTCGCTGCTGGGTGGAAGCTTCACGAAGATGCTGGGCACGCTGGTCGAGGAGCAGATCCTCACCGTGTTCGACTGGCCCTTCGGTGCGGCGATCGCGACCGTGATGGTCGTGATCGTGATGGCGATCAACCTCGGCTACATGGCCCTGATCGAGCGCCGCGTCCCAACCCGCGCGAAGGGGGCCGCGTGATGTCCGAGACCGGGCTGGGCCGCGCCGCGCCCCTGATCTACGCGCTGACGGCCGTCATCATGGTCTTCCTGATGCTGCCGCTGGTCCTGCCGATCGTGCTGTCGGTGTCCGACACGCCCTTCGTCACCTTCCCGCCGCAGGGCTTCACGCTGGAATGGTATGCGAAGGTGCTGGACGAGCCCGACTTCACCTCGTCCTTCCGGTTCAGCGTGATGCTCAGCGCCTCCGCCGCGCTCGGCGCCGTGCTGCTGGGCACGCCGACGGCGGTCGGGCTGGTGCGCCTCTCCTTTCCGGGCAAGGCGCTGGTGCAGGGGCTCGTGCTCGCGCCGCTGATCTTCCCGACGCTGGTCACCGGCATCGCGCTCCTGCGGCTGTTCACCTCGCTCGGCTCGCAGAACGCCTTTCTCAACCTCCTGATCGGGCATGTGCTGGTCACGACGCCCTATGTGGTGAGAACCGTCTCGGCCAGCCTCGTCACGGTCGATCCAGCCATCGAGGAAGCGGCACGGACGCTCGGCGCCGGCCGGCTGACCGCCTTCTGGCGCATCACGCGGCCGCAGATCATGCCCGGGCTGATCGCCGGGGCGCTCTTCGCCTTCGTCACCTCCTTCGACAACTACGCGGTCTCGATGTGGCTGTTCGACGCCGGCCATGTGCCGCTCCCGATGATGATGATCTCGCTGATCAGCCGGATGTTCGACCCCGGCATCGCCGCCATCGCCGCGCTGATGATCTTCTTCTCTCTCCTGATGGTGCTGCTGCTGGAAAAGATCGCCGGCCTGCGCCGCGCCATGAGCTTCTGACGACGCCTTCCGCCGACCTCCGCCGCTTCCCGCCCCTCGCAAGGACATCGCCGTGACCCGGAACTCGACCACTGCACTCAGCCGCCGCACCTTGCTCAAGGCCGCGGCCGCCGGCATCGCCGCTCCGACCTTCTTCGTCAGGAATGCCTGGGCCGCCGGCCAGACCATGCAGATCGGCATCTGGGGCGGCACCCAGGGCGAGTTCATCCGCCGCAACGTGCTGCCGGCCTTCGAGAAGGAGTTCGACTGCAAGGTCGAGGCCCAGCAGGGCTCCACCCTCGGCCAGATCGGCCTGCTGCGGGCAGCCAAGGCCGCCCCGAAATTTACGGTGATGTTCATCGACGATCTCGGCGTCGAGATCGCCAAGCGCGAGGACCTGATCGCCGCGCTGCCCAAGGACAAGATGCCGAACCTCGGCAAGGTCTATCCGCGCTTCATCTACAATGACGGCTACGGCGTCGCGCTCGCCGTCTCCTCGGCCGGGCTGTTCTACAATCCGCAGGCGACCAAGCCGCTGGAGAGCTATGCCGAGCTGTGGAATCCGCGTTTCGCCCGGAAATTCTCGATGGTCGGCACCAAGACGACGCCCAGCGTCTTCATGGTCATTGCGGCGGCGGCCATCGCCACCGGCAAGCCCTACAAGGAAGCGCAATATCTTGCCGACGCGGCCTGGCCGAAACTCGCCGAACTCAAGCCCAATGTGCTGAACCTCTACAGCACAGATGATGCGGCGCTGCTGGTCGCGCAGGGCCAGGGATCGATCGGCGGGCCGGAATACTCGAAATACGTCTACCCCTACAAGATGAAGGGCGCGCCGATCGAGATGTGCTTCCCCAAGGAAGGAGCCTTCGCCGGCGTGAACTGCCAGGTTCTCGTGAAGAATGCGCCCGCTCAGGATCTGGGCGCCGCCTTCATGAATCGCATGCTCGACCCCGCCGTCCAGCAGGGGCTGGCCGAGGCCGCTCTCGCTGCCCCGGCCGTCAGTGGCCTGTCGTTCAAGCCGCAGATCGCGGGGCTGCTGGCCTATCCCGACAGCAAGATGGACGAGCTCGGCCTGTTCAGCCCGGACTGGGCACATGTGAACGCCGTGCGCTCGGACTGGATCGAGAAGCTCGGCCAGATCTTCACGGCCTGACGATCATGGCCGGGACACGCGCGCAACCGGCGGAGATCGCCGTCGAGGATCTCCGCAAGAGCTACGGCTCGATGCTCGCCGTCAAGGGCGCGAGCTTCACCATCGAGCCGGGCCATGTCCTGTCGCTGCTCGGCCCCTCCGGCTGCGGCAAGACCACGATCATGCGGATGATCGCGGGGCTGATCGAGCCCTCGGCCGGCGAGATCCGGATCGGCGGCCGTTCGATGACGGGCACGCCGGTCCACCGCCGCAACATCGGCATGCTCTTCCAGAACTACGCGCTGTTTCCGCATCTGAGCGTCGCCCGCAACCTCGCCTTCGGCCTCGAGATGCGGAAGGTCCCGCCGGCGGAGATCGCGAGGCGCGTCGCGGATAGCCTGACCATGGTGCAGATGAGCGCCTTCGCCGATCGGCTGCCGCACCAGCTCTCGGGTGGACAGCAGCAGCGGGTGGGGCTCGCACGGGCTCTGGTGGTCGAGCCCTCGGTCCTGCTGCTGGACGAACCCTTCGGAGCGCTCGACAAGAAGCTTCGCGAGAGCATGCAAGTCGAGATGCGCCAGCTCCAGAGGCAGCTCGGCATCACGACGCTGATGGTGACGCATGACCAGGACGAGGCGATGACCCTCTCCGACAGCATCGCCGTGATGAACAACGGCCGGATCGAGCAGATCGGGCCGCCGCGCGAAATCTACGAGCGGCCTGCGACGCGTTTCGTCGCGAGCTTCATCGGCACCTCCAACTTCTTCAGCGGGCCGGTGACGCGGCGGGAGGCCGGCGGCTATCTCGTCACGACGCAGGACGGGGTGAGGCTGTCGCTGGACGGCACGCCGCCGGCCGAGGGCCGGGCATTGATCGCGGTCAGGCCGGAATCGATCCGGATCGAGCCGCTCGGCGCGGCCGAAGGTTCGCCCGACAGCAGCCGAACCGTCGTCGAGCAGGTCATCTATCACGGCGCGAACACGCAGTTCCATCTGCGCCGACCGGGCGGAGAGCGGCTGGTTGCGGTGCGCCAGAACGATCTTGCCGATGCGATGAACACCGAGATCACCGCCGGCAGCGAGGTGCTCGCCCGCTGGGCCGGCGATCGCAATCGCCTGCTGCGCGACGAAGCGGTGTGATGGCGCACCCTCTCCCATCCCTGCGGCCGGAGTACCAGAAGGCGATCGGCGTGATCACGCCCTCGGCCAACCTTGTCGTGGAGCGTGTGACCACGGCGATTCTCTCCGATTTTCCGGAGGTCTCGGGGCACTTCTCCCGCACGCCGGTCTTCGGCAGCAAGGATCTCTTCCCGGACGACTACGACTGGGACGGCATGCTCGCAGCCGCGCGCCTGCTGGCGCATGCCAAGCCCGACATCATCGTCTGGAACGGCAGCAAGGGGGCCAATCTCGGCTTTCCCGCCGACGATGCACTCTGCGCCAGGATCACCGGCGAGTGCGGGATTCCGGCGACAACCTCGACGGTCGCCCTGCAGGCCGCTCTTCCGCATTTCGGTGCGAACCGCATCGCCGTGATCTCTCCTTATGGCCGGGCCTATCAAGAGCGGCTGCTCGGCCGTTTCCAGGCGGAGGGCCTGGCGATCGTGGCGGAGGCGCATGCGGATATCGCCGATAATCTCGACTTTGCCGCCATGCCGGACGAGGCCATTGCCGCGATGACGCGCCAGGTTGCCGCCTCACGGCCCGATGCGATCCTGAGCTGGTGCACCAACATGCCGGCGGCCTATGTCGTCGACGGGCTCGAGCGCGAATTGGGTATCCCTATCCTTGATTCCACGACGCTCGCGATCTGGCATGCCCTTTCCTCAATCGGCGCGCTCGATGGGCGAGGCCGACGATGGGGGCGTCTGTTCGACATCAGGAGCCGCGCTGGTTAAGCGCCTGAAGCCGGGCGATGATCGGCTGTTTCGCCGGCTCGCCAGGCGGTCTTGCCTGTTCATCCGCTCTGTTCAGCACCGCGATCCAAAGTGACTCGCGTTATGCTGACGCGCTCAAGCCAGTGTTTCACCACGAGGAGTGCTCCAACGGACGCCAGTGCCGTCCGTTGGCGCCCGCGATGAGCGACAGTTGGCTTGAGCCCGCGGGCGCCTTGCGATGTCCGCTTCTCGGCAGTCCTCGAACGGCAGCTGTCGACGCAGGTCGCCCATCACCTTTGAGCGAGGTGCGCGACTGGCGGAGCTTCCGACGTCTGCCTGCTGCCTTCCTCCGCCGACGGCCATAGCTGGCTGTCACGGCGCGCTGGCTTTCCGCTGTCGGCCCGAGAGCGCTCAGCGCGCGCTGGCCAATGCGATGGCGTCAGGCCCAGCTGGGAAACGCAGCCGACCCCCCCTGTCGTGAATGGCGGCCCACACGGCGTCCGCGACGTCCGATTCTGTGGTGGTCAACGCCGGCTTGGCGAAGGCCTCCATGATTGGATTCGCGAAGTCGGCATACTCGCCCGGGAGCAGTCGTTCGACGGGCACGATGGCATTCGCGCCGAACCGGGTAGTCGGTGCATAGCCCGGCTCGACCAGCTTCGCGGCGATATCGAAGTACGCAAGCTCATGGGCCAGCGACCCGGTAAATCCTTCGATCGCCTGCTTGCTTGCGGTGTACGCAGCTGCGAGCGGCAACGCGGCGAGCGTGACACTGGACGTGACGTTGACGATCACACCCGAACGGCGCGCCCGCATCTGAGGGATGACGGCCTGGCACATGGCCATGACGCCGATGGTGTTCGTCTCGATCAGCGCCCTGATCAGGGACATCGGCATCACTTCGAAGGCGCCGACCCCGCCGACCCCGGCATTGTTCACGAGAACATCGAGAGGGCCAGCGGCCTCGACCGCCTGGGCGATGCTCTCCTCCCGCGTCACATCGAGCGGGATTACGCGCAACCGGCTCGTATCGCCGTCGAAGCACGCCATCTCGGGGCGCCGCATCGTGGCGATGACGTTCCATCCGTTTGCCAGAAAGTGCTCCGCGATGGCCTTGCCATAGCCCGACGAGGTACCGGTGATGAGGATCGTCTTGGTCATTGCTTGTCTCCTGAACGGGGATGACGGACAGGTAGACAAGGCGTTCAGGACTATCCATAATTGCAAATCCGTGAATTGTTATCGATCGTCCAAGAATGGATCCCCTGAGCACGATCGTCTCGCTGCTGCGCCCAGCGGCGGCGATTTCGAAGCCGATTTCGGCCAAAGGTCGATGGGGCGTGCGTTACGACGCTTTCGACGCGCCAGGCTTCATGATCATCCTTGCAGGCGAAGCTCGTTTGGCGATCGATGGATGCGAACCGCTTCGGCTGTCTCGGGGCGACTTTCTCCTTCTACCCAAAACACCGGCGTTTACTCTCAGCAGCGGAGAGGGCGTATCTTGCGAGCCTGCCGCTCCTCTCAATGAAGCCGTTCGGCATGGCGAGCAGGATGGCGAGCCTGACTTCGTGGCCCTGGGAGGCAGCTTCACCTTCGAGCGGGTCAACAGCCCGCTCCTCTTGGTCTTGTTGCCCAAGCTGATCTTCATCCCTGCATCGGATGGTCGCTCGACGCGGTTCAGGCGGCTGATCGAGCTGCTCTCGGAGGAGTGCACGGCCGAGCATCCAGGCAAGGAAATGGTCATTCACCGCATGCTGGAGGTGCTGCTTGTCGAAGCGCTGCGCTGGCAGGGGGCGGACCGCCAAGTACCTGCAGGATTTCTTCGCGGCCAGCAGGACCCTGCGCTGGCCCGCGCCTTGAAAGCCATCCACGCCGATATTCGCGCCAATTGGACGGTAGCCGGCCTCGCCGGAGTTGCCGGTATGTCGAGATCGGCATTTTCCGCTCGTTTCAGCGAAGCTCTCGGATGCGCGCCGATCGAGTATGTGGCCCGCTGGCGCATGGCGATTGCGAAAGATGCCCTCGCGCAGGGCGCCAAGTCGCTCGAACGGATTGCAGACGACATCGGGTATGACTCGGCAAGCGCGTTCAGCACCGCGTTCCGAAGGCATAACGGATGCGCACCCGGACAATTTGCCCGCAGGCTGACCTGATAACCCCGATTCCGGCGCGAACTGATGGGCCACGGAGCAGTTCGCATGGTCCGGCAAGGAATGTCCGCTTTTTTTGGCAGTCATCCGATGTCCGCGGTGGCGCCTCGCGGTGCGTGTAGATCGCAACGATAGACCCCGATCGGCACGTTCCCCGAGGCTGGAATGAGCTCCATCGTCAGCTTGGCCTTAGGAACGGGGATCGTTCAGGTTTGGCCCTGACCGGGCGCTGACTCAGATGTGGCGGCCCGCTCTCCAAAGGCAGCGAGGTAACTCGCCGCGATGACTGCGCCGCCCACGATGTTGCCCAGCGTGGCGGGAAGGAGATTGCCGACGATGGCGGCTGTCGTGATCGCGGGCTCCCCCGGCGATGGAACTGCCTGGACCAGCCAAGCATAGGGCAGCAGAAACATATTGGCGACGGAGTGCTCGAGCCCCGCTGCCACGAAGGCAGCCACCGGCAGGACGAGGCCGGCAAGTTTCTCCGTGACCGTCTCTCCAGCATAGGCGCACCACACGGCGAGGCAAACCAGCATGTTCGCCAGGACGCCGCTCGCGAGCGTGGCGAGGAAGCCCGCCTCGGTCTTTCCCCTTGCGAGATCGACAGCGGCGCGACCGACCGCCCCGCCGCGCGCCTCGTGAAGGCCGGCAGCATAGGCCAGGGCGGCCAGCATCAGCGAGCCGGCGAGATTGGCGAGATAGACAATGGCAAGAGCCCTGAATGCCCGCGGCATCGCGATCCGCCCTGCCATTGCGCCCGCGATCATCATCGTGTTGCCGGTGAACAGCTCAGCCCCGGCGATGATCACAAGGCCCAGCCCCGTTGCGAAGACGAGCCCGGCGATGATCTGGGCGAAGCCGTAAGGCAAGGACTCCGCGCCGGTCAGTGCGATGATGGCGAACAGGCCGCCGAAGCCGATATAGGCGCCGGCGAGCAGCCCCAGCACGATCATCGCGCGCAAGGGCAGTTCGGATTTTTGGGCCAAGGCATCGAACACCTTGTCCTTCAGCTCCGGGGGCGCCGGGACGCCGGGGGCGGGGCGCGCGCCGCTCATTCCGCAGAGATCCGGACGGGGATCGATTTCGCGGCCGGCGTCTTGCTCTCCTCGGCGAACTGCCAGAGCGGCAGGAGCGCGTTGCATTCCGGGAAATACGCGGCACAGGTGCCGGCGGGGATGTCGTAATCGACGACCTCGAACCCGCCCATCGAGCGCAGCATGCCGTCATCGACGGCGGTCGTCAGCCGCGCCCTGCCCTTTTCGGCGATACCGAACCGGATACGATCGTCTGCATTCATCATCACGACCATCCGAGAGCCGTGAATGCCCCGCAGGCGGTCGTCATAGCCATAGACGGTGGTGTTGAACTGGTCGTTCGAGCGCAAGGTGATGAGCCGCAGCACGGTATGGTCCCGGCCGTCGTCGAAACTGGCGGAAAGGCCCTTGGGCAGCTTGAAATTCGCCTTGCCGCTCTCGGTCTCCCAGCGCCGGTCCCGCGCCGCGACGGGCCGCGGAAAACCACCGGGCGTGTCGAGCCGCTCGTTGAACCGTTCGAACTGGTCCGGATAGGTGGCCTCGATCGCGTCGCGGATCTTTCCGTAATCGGCGACCCACTCGTCCCAGGGCACGTGCGGATTGGGAGGGAGCGTCGCCTTGGCGAGTTCGGCCACGATACGCGGCTCGGAAAGCAGCGTATTGGCGGCCGGCTTCCATTTGCCCCGCGAAGCGTGGATGCAGGTGGTGGAATCCTCGATCGTCACGATCTGCGGGCCGCTCGCCTGGCTGTCGATCTCGGAGCGCACCAGGGTGGGCAGCAGGTAGCTGGTCCGGCCCGTGATCAGATGGCAGCGATTGAGCTTGGTGGCGATCTGGACCGAGAGGTCGATGCCGCCCCATTTCGCTTCCATCAGCTCGCGCTCCGGCACGGCCCGCACGAAATTGCCGCCGAGCCCGATGAAGGCGCGGATTTCGCCGGCGACGATCGCCTCGCAGGCCTCGACCGTCGCCAACCCGTCCTCACGCGGCGGCTCGAAACGGTACTGCCGCGCCAACCGGTCGAGGGGAACCAGTTCGGCCTTCTCCGCGATGCCGACGGTGCGCTGCCCCTGGACGTTGGAATGCCCGCGCACGGGGCAGATTCCGGCGCCGGGCTTGCCGATCTGCCCCCGCATCAGCAGCAGGTTCACCAGCATCTGGACGCTGTCGACGCCGAGCCGGTGCTGCGTCAGCCCCATGCCATAGATGGCGATGGCGGCCGTCGCCCTGGCATAGGTCGCGGCGGCGGCCTCCATCGCGGCGCGCGGCAGGCCGGAGGCCGCGATGATCTCGTCCCAGCCCGTCTCGCGCAGCCTCGCCTCGAAGGCCGGGAAATCCTGCGTGTGCTCGGCGATGAAGGCCTCGTCCAGCACCCGCGCGCCCCCGGCTGCCTTGGCCGCGTCGTCGAGCGCGAGCAGCACCTTGCCGATGCCCATCATGGCGGCGATGTCGCCGCCGGCCCGCGGCTGGTGATACTGGGTCGCGATCCGCGTCGGGGCGTTGGTGAGCATCTGCCCAGGGCGCTGCGGGTTGACGAACTCCTCCCAGCCGCGCTCGCGCAGCGGATTGAAGACGATGATCGGCACGTCGCGCTCACGCACCTCCTGCAGCGTATGCAGCAGCCGCGGTGAATTGGTGCCGACATTCTGCCCGAAGGAGAGGATGCAGTCCGTCGTGGCGAAATCGTCGAGCAGCACGGTTCCGACCGGCGTCCCGATGCTCTGCGGCAGCGCCACTGAGGTGGTTTCATGGCACATGTTCGAGCTGTCGGGCAGGTTGTTGTGCCCATAGAGCCGCGCGAAGAGCTGATACATGTAGGAGGTTTCGAGAGAGGCCCGGCCAGAGGCGTAGAACACCGTCGACTTGGGATCGTACCCCTTCAGCTTCGCCCCGATATCGACGAAGGCCTCCGCCCAGGACACTTCGACATAGCGATCCGAGGCGCGGTCGTAGCGCATCGGATGGGTCAGCCGCCCGGCGTTCTCGAGGTCGTAATCCGACCAGCCGAGCAGTTCGGTGACGCTGTGGCGGGCAAAGAAGTCGGGCGTGGTGCGACGCGCCGTCAGATCCCAGAAGGTCGCCTTGGCGCCGTTCTCGCAGAATTCGCCCAGATGTGCCTTGCGCGGCTTGGTCCAGGCGCAGCTCGTGCAGGCATAGCCGCCCAGCTTGTTGTGGTCCTTCAGCAGCCCCGGGGCCGTGTGGAGGGCATTCTGGCCCAGGACATGCCGGCCGAGCGACTTCACCGAGCCCCATCCGCCGGTTGGTTGCAGATAGGGCTTGTAGCGCGCGCGACGGGCCATCCATGTCCTCCTTCGTTCCTCACGAGACCCAATCGGTGCCGGCGGGGATGGTTCCGAGCCGCGATCAGGGGTCGCAAACGGACCCGAAGGCTGCGCTTCAGAGGCAGTGCGCCGGCAGCAGGACGGGCGCGCCGGTCACGACGAGCCCCATGAGACCGGCCCAGCCGCCGACGAGCCCGGCCGCCCCCAGGGCCGGCTCGACGCCCTCGGCGCGGAGCCGTATCGCCCGGCGCAGGGACAACGCGCCGAGCGCGAGACACATCAACCAGAGCGGAACGAGCGCCGCGTTGAGCAGCGTGAACGGGCCGAGCACAGAACGTTCGCCCCAGCCGAGCCCGCAGCCAAGGCCATGGACGGCGTAGAGCAGGTTGAAGCCCACGGCCCAGAGCAGCAGCCCGGCGAGGATCGGCCTCACCACCGCCATGACGCCCCCGCCGGCAAGGCGATGGCCGCCAGCGACACGATCATCGCCAGGGCACCGTAATCGAGCCAGAGCCGCAGCACACGGGGCTCGAGCAGGCGGACGCGCGAGACGTAGCCTTGGGCCAGCCGCTGGCTGACGAAGACCATCATCCCAAGAGCCAGGGCGCCATGCACCCCGCCATAGATGAGCAGCACCCAGACCACGGCGCCATAGGCATGCGCTCGCGGGCTCGGCAGTCCGAGCCATCCGAAGGCGCCGAGAGCCAGCAGCGCGAGCGAAAGGGCGACCGCCGCGGCAGCATAGGCGGCTCGTGCCCGGCGCGGCCGCTCTGCCCTGACCGCCGCCAGCGCCGCGCGATCGGCGAGGAGGGCGGCGGACACGCCCGCCAGCACGAGGACCCCGGCGACCAGCGAAGGCTGCGCCGCCACGGGCGGCGGCCAGGCCGAGCCGACGGTTGCGAGGAAGGCGTAGCCGAAGAGCAGCGAGGCGAAGAAAGTCGCGTCCGTCACCAGAGCGAAGACGCTCCCCCACCAGCCCGGCGCCTCCGGCGATTCATGATGCGGCGGGGCCTGTTCGCCGCGCCCGACCGGCAGGGCCCCGAGATCGGCCCGCGCGCCGAGTCCCGCCGCCCAGCGCCAGACCAGCAGAACGAGGCCTGCCAGCGCGAGCGGCGCGCCCCAGTAATAGCCGGAGAGCAGCGACAGGAAGAAACAGCCGGCGACGGCGGCGGTCACGATCGGCAGCCATGAATTGCCGGGCAGGATCACGATCTCGCTGATCCTGCCCGAGACGAGCTCCACCCCGATCGTCTCGCGCAGGCCGTCGCGGTCCCGTCCAAGATAGCCCTCGCCCTGGGCGAGGCTGCGCGCGAGCGCATGGCGCCGGTCGAGCGGATCGCGGCTTTCGACCAGCGGCAGGCTGGCGAGGTTATAGCTCGGCGCCGGAATCGGAAGCGCCCATTCCAGTGTCCCTGCCCGCCAGGGATTGCGCGTGGCGCGCCTGCCGAACGCGACGGCGAGCGCGACGTCGATGACGGTGATCGCAATGCCGAAGGCCATGACGAAGGACCCGAAGGAGGAGACGAGGTTCGGCCAGTCCCAGCCGAGCCCAGGCTCGTAGGTCGAGACCCGGCGCGGCATGCCGAGCAGACCGGTCAGATGCATCACCAGGAAGGTCAGATTGAAGCCGGAGAAGGTCAGCCAGAAGGCGAGTTTCCCGAGAAGCGGGTGGCTACGACGCGCGATCATCCTCGGCAGCCAATAATGCAGCCCCGCCAGCATCGGGAAGATGAAGCCGCCGATCAGCACGTAATGCAGATGGGCGGTGACGAAGGCAGTGTCGTGCACCTGCCAGTTCAGCGGCACCATGGCGAGCATCACGCCGGTCAGCCCCCCGATCAGGAAGTTGAAGAAGAAGCCGGCGATATAGAGCATCGGCAGGTGCAGCTGCGGCCGGCCCGACCACATCGTCGCGAGCCAGGCGAACAGCTGCACCACGGTGGGCACCGCCACCAGTGCCGACGCAGCCGAGAACAGGGAGAGCGCGAGATGGGGAATCCCGGTCGCGAACATGTGGTGGACCCAGAGCCCGAAGCTGAAGAAGCCGAGCACGAGGATCGAACCCACGATCCAGCCATAGCCGACCAGCGGATGGCGGACCATGACCGGTAGAACCGTCGAGACGACGCCGGCCGCGGGCAGAAAGATGATATAGACCTCCGGATGGCCGAACAGCCAGAACAGGTGCTGCCAGAGCAGCGGATGGCCGCCGCGCGCCGGGTCGAAGAACGGCCAGTCGAAGGCGCGCTCCACTTCGAGCAAGGTCGAGGCCAGGATCAGGGGCGGAAAGCCCACCACCATCATCAGCGCCGTGACGAGGATGTACCAGGCGAAGATCGGCATCTTGCCGAGCGACATGCCCGGCGCGCGCAGCTTCAGCACGGTGACGGTGATCTCGATCGAGGCGCAGACCGCCGAGATCTCGACGAAGGTGACGCCGAGCAGCCAGACATCGGCATTGATCCCGGGCGTGTAGGTCCGTGACGCCAGCGGCGTATACATGAACCAGCCGCCATCCGGCGCCAGCCCCAACGCCATCGCCGCGAGCAGGATCAGGCCGCCGAAGAGATAGCACCACCAGCCAAATCCGGAGAGGCGCGGAAAGGCGAGGTCGCGCGAGCCCAGCAGCTTCGGCAGCATGTACATCGCCAGCCCCTCGAAGAAGGGGATCGCGAACATGAACATCATCAGGCTGCCATGCATGGTGAAGATCTGGTTGTAGATCTCCGGCCCGACGAAGGCCGAGCGCGGCGTCGCCAGTTGCGCCCGGATCAGCATGGCGAGCACGCCGCCAATGGCGAAGTAGACACAAGCCGCGACCATGAAGCGGATGCCGAGATCGCTGTGGTTGACGCTGGTCAGCACGCCGCGCCAGCCGCGCGGGACACCCCAGATCGCATCGAGCTCGCCATGCAGCTTGATCGCGCTCATGGCGTTCCACCCTGCTCGATCTGCGCCCAGGCGGCCGAGTCATGGGCCACGACGGTGAAGCCCATCTGCGTGTGGCCGGTGCCGCAGAACTCGGCGCAGACGCCGCCATAACGCCCCGGCGCGTCGGCGCGCAGAAGGATGCGGTTGCGGCTGCCGGGAATGGCGTCGATCTTGCCGCCGAGCCGCGGCACCCAGAAGCTGTGTATGACATCGGCGCTGGTGACGAAGACCTCGACGCTGAGCCCCGCCGGGATATCGAGCACGTCGGGGCGCGTCACGGAACCTCCCGCGCCCTGGCGGGTAAACTCCCAGCGCCATTGCCGGGCCTGCGCCTCGACGCTCAGGGCCGGCACTTCGCGGGCGCCGGTGATGCGCTCGCCGAGCACGACCGCATAGACCGTGGCGACGCTCAGCAGGATCAGCGGAAAGACGAGCCCGCCACCGACGAGGAACAGGCGCAGCGACGGCTCACGCCCGCGGCGGCGACGCCAGGCCAGAAGGAACAACCCGAAGATGACGACGAAGGACAGGATCGAGAGCCCGAGCAGCATGGCCATCAGCGTCAGGATGCTCTCCGCCGCCGGGCCGGCGGGATCGAGCACCGAGAGCTTTCCGCTGCAGCCGCTTGCCGCGACGCCGGCCGCGAGACCGGGGGCGACCCGATGAGCCCCTCGCGTCCCGACAGCGACGAGGCGCTCGATCCGCTGCATGCTGAAAAGGTGCTGAGCGATACCGATACCCGCGTCGCCGTGGCGGGCCACCCGATCCATGCGATGCTGGTGGCGTTCCCCATCTCGCTGACGATGTGCACGCTGGGCGCCGACCTGTTCTACTGGTGGACCGGGGACGTGTTCTGGGCGCGCGCCGCGCTCTGGGCGATCGGGGCGGCCTTTCTGATCGGCCTGCTCGCGGGCCTCTCCGGCACCGTCGAACTGCTGATGGTGCCAGGCATCCGCACCCGCCCGCCGAGCTGGACGCATTTCGTCATCGCGGTTGCGCTGCTCAGCATGCTCGGCGCGAATTTCGGCCACCGGCTGGGCGGCTACGAGGAAGCCGTGCTGCCGTTCGGCATCCTGCTCTCGGTGCTGTGCGCCGGTTTCACCGGGCTGACGGGCTGGCATGGCGGAAAGCTCGTCTTCGACTACCGGCTCGGCGCCGGGGGCAGCAAAAGCTGACGGTTGAGGGGCTGGCGCAACCAGTCGGGCATCAGGTCGGCACCCAAATGCGGCTTGGCGAGCACGGTCACGAGGATGGCGGCCATGATCGCGAGCCCGGCGGCCAGCAGCAGAGGCGGCGGCACGGCAGGGCGGACATAGCCCTCCTCGCCCAGCCGCGCGACGCAATGACCGACATAGGTATGCAGCACGATCAGCCCGCCGATCAGCGTCAGCTTGGCGAACATCCAGGGCTCGAACAGCCAGCGGGCGAAGATTAGGCTCCCGCCCGCGAGCGTGGCGAGGACGGCTGCCGGGCTGACGCAGAAGTTATAGGCGAAATGCGCGAAGATTCGCATGCGCGCCGCCTCGCCGGCCCGCACGGGATTGTCGGCGCGCGCCAGCAGCAGCGGCAGGATCAGGAGACCGCCACACCAGAGCAGGAGGGTGGCAATGTGAAGGAATTTGAGCCAGGCGATCATTCGAGCACCGTCCGGTCAAGCCGCCGGACTGCCAGCAGGGCATAGGCCCCATAGATGAAGAAGGCGGGGACCCACATCAGCAGCCCGGCCAGTTGCTGATCGGTCAGTGGATCGAGCCCCCAGGGCAGGGACGCCAGCCCGTGCACCTCATAGAGGGGCTTGGGCGCGAGCGTCAGCAGCGCTCCCAGGAGCCCCATCTGCCCGGCCCCCGCAGCGATCGCCATCAGCGCCGTCAAGGGCGACGTTCGCGGTGACATCACCGCGCGCCAGAACCAGACGAAGCTGACGAGCAAGGCCAGCTGTAGTGTCCAGTAGAGCAGATTGCTTCCGAAGACGGCCGTGTAGAGCGTCGGCCAATGCCAGAGCCACAGCACGGCCGTCGATGCGGCCAGCGCGGCCAAAGCCGACGGCGCCTGCAGCGCAGGCAACGCATATGCGATCATCGGGGCTGCGATCGCCACGAGCGTCAGATGATGGAAGCCGCGTGCTGCAAACAGGGCGGAAGCCAGCGCGCAGAGCGGCGAGATGAAGATGACGGCCAGGACGCCCATGGCCGCGAGCCACGCCCGCCGGCGTGAACGGATCAGACCTCCGCCGGCAAGACATGCGGCGGCGAGGATGATCATCAGAAGAGGGTCGAGATTCCAGCTGCCGGTGATGTTCGACGGCACCGGTGCGATCCCGCAATACGGTATGACGCTTTGGTCTGGCACTCGAAATCCGCCCCCCGGGACCATGCCCGGCCCGCATCAGGCGGCGAGCCATCCATGGGCCTACGCTTGCGGGCTTCATTTGTTCCGAGATCCGTCAAGGCCCGTCCGATGCGTTCGGCTGCCACTGCGAACCTGGCCTCTGCGGCTACTGTCGCCTCGAGGTGCGACGGCTGGGTTTCCGAACGCGCACACCGCGAACCCGTATTCTGCGGCAGGCTCTAAAATCATTGCAGTGTTCGTCTCTCCTGCACACAGGGGCAGCGATCCCCGATGTCTCATGGACCCCAGGACGGAGGCAGCCTCTCGAAACGTTGTCAGCGCCGTTCGGCGGTGGACGCTGAAATGGCGAATGTACGGTCTCGACCATGACGAACGGTCATTGAAGCCCAGGCCCATCCCGATGGTCCGATGAGCGATCAGGCCCCGGCGCGCGAGGCCGAAAAGGCTGCAGCCGTGGAGTTGGTGGCGCATCCCGGCCTGTCCCTCCACGCAGGCCAGATCTCCGAGTCGGGCCATCGACGGCGGCCGTCAGTCGGAACCTGTCACGTGAATATCTCGAGCCTTCAGCTCAAGAGAGGGTTTCGCGCAGTCGCGACACTTCGGGAGTGCCCAGGAACCCCATCGTGGTCCGCAGCTCAGACGACAGAACGTCGATCACGCGCGAGGCTCCCTCGCTGCCTCCAATCGCAAGGCCGAACAAGGGAGCGCGGCCGATCATGACGCCGTTGGCCCCCAAGGCCATGAAGCGCGCGATGTCTGCCCCGCGCCTGACGCCGCTATCGGCCAAGATTTCGACGCGCCCTCCGACGGCCTCCGCGATGCCCGGCAGAATTTGCGTCGGCCCGAGGGCGCAATCGAGATTGCGGGCTCCGTGATTGGAGACGACGATCGCATCGCAGCCGTGCTCGGCGGCCATCCGCGCATCGTCCACACGCAAAATGCCCTTGAGCACGAGTTTCCCGCGCCAATGTCGCCGCAGCAAAGCGATATCCTGCCAAGTCACGTCCCGTGCGAGCGCCACCTCATCCGAGAGCGCATCGCGACCGAGCTTCGAGCGGAACGCCTCCGGATAATGCGCATAGCTCGGCACGCCGCCGTTCATCACGGCCTTCAGCATCACGCCGGTCGCCCAGCGCGGATGCAAGGCAACGTCGAGCCCTGCCCGCCAGGACGCCCTCAACGGAATGCCGAAGCCGTTGCGAAGATTGTATTCGCGGTTGGGGGTGACGGCCGTATCGACCGTCAGCACCAGGGTCTCAGCGCCTGCCGCCCAGGCCCTGTCGAGCAGGCCGAGCATGCGCTGCCGGTTCTTCCACACATAGAGCTGGAACCAGAGCCGCGCACCCGATTCCGCGATGCGCTCGATCGGCGTGATCGACTGCGTCGAGACACAGAAGGGGATGCCGGCCTTTGCGGCCGCCTGCGCCAGCGCGATCTCGCCATCATGCCACAGCAGGCCCGCGACCGCCGTCGGCGCGACCACGAGGGGAAGCGGCTGCTCGTGTCCTAGGATGCTGGCGCGGGTCGAGATGTCGGACACATCGACGAGGACCTTCGGCGCCAGCCTGACAGCATCGAGTTCCTTCCGGTTCAGCGTGATCCCCGTCTCGTCCTCGCTGCCGCGGTCGACATAGGCGAAGAGCCCTTTGGGGAGCCGCCGAGCCGCAGCGCGACGTGCATCGGCGACATTGAGAATGTGGGCGAAAGCGGGCCGTACTGCCGGCATCGTCGAAACGTCTCAGCCGCGGTTGTGGAAGTGGCTGAGGAAAGCCCGGGTCGCCTCCTGCTTCGGCGCGCCGATGACCTCGCGCGCCGGCCCTTCCTCGACGATGACGCCATCGCGCATGAACAGAACGCGATCGGCGACCTCACGCGCGAAGCCGATCTCATGGGTGACGATGATCATGGTCATGCCCTCGGCCGCGAGATTGCGCATCACACCAAGGACCTCGCCGACCAGTTCTGGGTCGAGCGCCGATGTCGCCTCGTCGAAGAGCATCACCTCCGGCTCCATCGCCAGGGCGCGTGCAATGGCAACCCGCTGCTTCTGGCCGCCGGACAGCCTGTTGGGGAACACCTCGGCCTTGTCGCTCAGTCCGACCTTCGCAAGAAGCTTCCGGGCCAACTCCTCGGCCTTTGCCTTCGCCATGCCCTTCACCGAGACGGGGCCTTCCATGACGTTCTGAACGACCGTCATATGCGGGAACAGATTGAAGTGCTGGAAAACCATGCCGGTATTGGAGCGAAAGCGCGCCTGCTCCTTCGTGCCCGGCATCTTCGAAGAATCGCCGAAGGCGAAGCTGTCATCGCCGATGCGGATCTTGCCGCCATCGGGCATCACCAGCAGGTTGAGACAGCGCAGCAGCGTCGACTTGCCGGAGCCGGACGGGCCGATCAGAGCCACCACCTGGCCTGGCTCGACGGCGACGTTGATGTCGCGCAGCACGGTCAGCGCGCCGAAGCTCTTGCGCAGTCCGGAGACCTCGATCTTGTAGCTCATCGCGGCCTCCTCAATTGCTCTGCGCCAGGCGCTTTTCGGCGCGCTTGACGATGGCGGTGAGCGGCAGCAGCACGATCACGTAGATCGCGGCGACGACCGTATAGACCTCGAGCGCGCGATAGGTGTCCATCGCCGCGACCTGGCCCTGATAGAGCAGGTCCGGCACGGCCAGCACCGAGACGAGCGAAGTGTTCTTGAACTGGATGATCGACTGGTTCATCAGCGGCGGGATCATCCGCTTGATCGCCTGCGGGAGCACGATGCGGCGCATCACCTTGGCCGGCGTCATGCCCAGCGCCATGCCGGCCTCCGACTGGCCGGGATCGATCGAGACGATGCCGCCGCGGATGATCTCGGCATAGAACGAGCCGCCGTAAAGCGTCAGCGTCACGATGGATGCCGTCAGCGCATCGAGCTTGATGCCGGTGACGATCGGCAGCGCGTAGTAGAACCACAGCAGCAGCACGAGCAGCGGCGTCAGCCGGAACATCTCGATATAGGCCCAGGACGCCCAGCGCAGCACGGGCGAGCGCGAAAGTTGGGCGATGCCGGCAACGAGCCCGACCGCGAGCCCCAGCACGATCACCGCGATGGTGAGCCCGATGGTGACCGCCGTCCCGTTCAGCAGGATCCAGCGATAACCCCAGACGATGTCGAAGTTCCAAGTGTAGGACATGCCGAACCCTGCCGCCGGACATGCGGCGCTGCGGAGGAAGCGTGAGAGCCGGTCGGCCCCCCGCGCACGGCGCGGAGGGCCGTCCCGGCGACGTCAGAGCGTGATGCCGGCCGGAATATCTTCCGGCTTCACGCCGACCTGCTCAAGGCTCTCGACCACGGCGCTGCGCACCAGGCCGAGGCCGCGGGCATAGCCGATCCAGGTGTTGACGAAGAACAGCCAGGTCTTGTCGGCCTCGCGGCGGACGGCGGCATTGGAGGTCGAGCCGAAGAAGGGCTGCGGCACGATGACCTTGCCGAGGCTGGGGTCGGCCTTCACGGCGCGCACGCCGCCCATCCAGAAGATGCACTGCGCATCGACGCGGCCGGTCTTCAGCGCCAGCATCGCCTCGTTGATGGTCTTGAAGCGGGTGATCTGGGCCTTGGGGCAGAGCAGAGTCGCGATCTGATCGTGCGCCGAGCCGAGATCGACCGAGATCTTGACCTCGGGCTTGTTCATGTCGGCCCAGCTCTTGGGCTCGAAGCCGGGCTTGCCGATGACGACGAGCGCGCTGTCATAGGCCGGGTTGGAGAAATCCACCGCCATGGCCCGCTTCGGCGTCGGGTTCAAGCCGAACATGATGTCGATCTTGTCGGACTGGAGATCGAGCACGGCGTTGCCCCAGGTGGTCTCGACGAGTTCGAGCTCGACATCCATGTCCTTCGCCAGCGCGGAGCCGATCGTGTAGAAATGGCCGCCCCATTTGCCGGTGGCAGCGTCCTTGACGAACCAAGGCGCGCTCGACGTCACGGCGCCGAGGCGCATCTTCTTGTTGGCGATAATGCGGTCGAAGGTGTTCTGCCCCTGGGCCTGTGCCTTCGCACCGCCGGAGGCGAGAGTGAGCGCACCGGCGGCCGCCGCGCCGACGCCGATGAGGCCTGCCAGATCCCTGCGTGTCGTCATTGGTCTTCTCCCGTATGCGGAGCGCGCCCCGTCTTGATTTGGTGAGGCAGGCACCCGCTTCCCCGGCGGATGTCCATCACCGGCCCCTCCTCACCCAAGGAGCCGACTGGTTTCTTGGGGCGCTATCCCGCTTTTGCGAGGAGCACGCCCGGATTCATCAGGTTCTGCGGGTCGAACAGCTCCTTGACCTTGATCATCAGCTCGTAGCGAAGCGGATCGGCGAGGCGTTCGAGCTCTTCCGTCAGCTTGCGGCCGACGCCGTGCTCGGCGCTGAACGTGCCGCCGAAGCGGGCCGCGACATCGTGGATCGCCCGCTCGACCGTGAGGGCGAACGCTTCCGGGTCCGGGAGCGTCGCCCAGTACTCATGGCTGAACATCAGGATGTAATGGACATTGCCGTCGCCGAGGTGGCAGACCACCTCGCTATAGGCCTGCGGGAAGAGCTCCGCGGCGGCCTCGTCGGCGGCCGCGATGAAGGGCGCGACGTCGGAGGAACGCACCGCGACATCATGCGTGATGCTCATCCCCTCCTTCTTGTTGGCTTCAGAGACCGAATGGCGGATGTGCCAGAAATCGGCGGCCTGCTGCTGGGACGAAGCGATGACCGCATCGAGCAGTTCCCCGCGCTCCAGAGCCCCGCCGAGCACCTCTTCGAGAAGGTCGCCGAGGGCGGTCGTCGCGTCCTCGCTGCCGAGTTCGATGAGCACCGACCAGGCCGGGATTTCGGCAAAGGGGAAGCGGGCGCGCTCCGCGTGCTTGCGTACCAGCTCAAACTGCGAGCGCGAGACGAGTTCGAAGGCCTGTATGGCGGAGCCGGCGCGGTCCTGCATCGCGGCGAACAGCGCGACAGCGTCGTCAGGCTTCGCCGCAGCGACCCAGGCATGAGCCGTGTTCGGAACCTGCGGGTGCAGGCGAAGCGCAGCGCCCGTGACGATGCCCAGCGAGCCTTCCGCGCCGATGAAGAGATGGCGCAGCATGTAGCCGGTATTGTCCTTGCGCAGCGCCGCGAGGTCGTTCAGCACGCGGCCATCGGCGAGCACCACTTCCAGCCCGGCGACGAGATCGCGCATCGGTCCGTAGCGCACGACGCCGGTGCCGCCGGCATTGGTCGAGATCAGCCCGCCGATCTGGGCGCTGCCTTCGCTGCCGAGATGGAGCGGGAACTGGCGGCCCGCCTCCACGGCGGCCGCATGGAGATCCCCGAGCACGACACCGGCATCGACGGTGGCGATCCCCGAGGCGCGATCGATGTCGCGGATTCGGTTCATCCGTCGCAACGAGAGCATGATGCCGGGTCGGTCGGGCCGGTCGCTGATCGGCACCGCCCCGAAGCACAGTCCGGTATTGCCGCCGACCGGGAAGACCGGCTGGCCTTCCGCCGCACAGAGCGCGACGACGGCCGAAACCTCGGCGGTCGAGGCCGGCTGGACCACGGCGAGCGCCGTGCCCCGCAGCCTCTGGCGCCAATCCACCAGATACGGCTCCATGCCGGCCGGATCGGTGATCAGCCCCTTCTCGCCGACGATGCCGCGAAGTGCGTCGAGCACGGCCGGTCCCTCAGGCGAGGCTGATGGCTTTGGCCTGCGCGGCGGCAGCCTTGAGGCCGGCGAGCGTCTTCTCGCTCGGGCCCGTCAGCGGCAACCGCACCCCGCCGACCGGCATGCCGGCCAGCGCCATGTATTCCTTCAGCGGGCCGGGATTGGTCTCGACATAGATCGAATCGATCACCGGATCGACCTTGTCCTGCAGCTTCAGCGCCTCCTTGAGCCTGCCCTGCCGGGCGAGCTCGAAGATCTCGATCCAGATCTTCGGGTAGATCGTGGCCGAGGCCAGCACGCCGCCGCGGGCGCCGAGCGCGATATGCGTCGCGAAAAGCGGCTCCTCGCCGGACAGGATCGCGATCTTGTCGCCGGCATATTTCACCGTCCGGATGAAGTCCGGCATGTCGTAGGAGGAGTACTTCATGCCGATGATCGAGCCGTCCTCGGCCATCGCCTGGACCGTGTCGGCGAAGGCCGCGACCGTCGTGCGGCGCGGGATCTGGTAGAGCATGACCGGCAGGTCGAGCGCGTCGCGATAGCGCCGGAAATAGGCCCGCATGCCGTCCTGCGTGCCGGGGGCGTAATAGGGCGTCACCGTCATGACCGCGGCGGCGCCGGCCGCCGCGAAATCGCGGCCTGCCTCCAGCGCGTCTTCGAAACCGGTCGAGAGCACGCCCGGGATCACCGGCTTGCCGTTCGCCGCCTCGACGCAGGCCGCCACGATCGTCTTGCGCTCCTGCCGGGAAAACGCCGGGTATTCGCCCGTTCCGCCGATCGGCACGATGCCCGCCGCCCCTGCGTCGAGCTGGAAGCGCACGAGCTTCTGCAGGCCGGCGACATCGACCGCGCCATCGCCGGTCA
Source organism: Allobosea sp. (assembly GCF_048595345.1). Taxonomy (GTDB): domain Bacteria; phylum Pseudomonadota; class Alphaproteobacteria; order Rhizobiales; family Beijerinckiaceae; genus Allobosea. The sequence continues at coordinate 19,629 of NZ_JBMDWH010000043.1, read as the reverse complement.
GAGGGGTGACGATGGCCGTGTAGAGGCCGTTCAGCTGGTCGTGCGTGAGTGTCATGAAAGCCATCCCTGCCGCCGCGGCACCGTCACGCCCGGCCCCTCGCCGAGCATGCGCGGTTCATTGCCGGCGCATCATTGGGCATGGAGCCTCTTGCACATCCCGAGAGCTGTCAACACAAAACTACATAAATGTCGTATCGGAAAAATCCTTGATCCAAACGCTGTCCACCTCCTTTCCAATGCTCGGGCGCAGGATTAAGACGGAGCGACGCGAACCACTGCGGCGGAGGGGCGGCATGCCGGAACTGTCTTGGGCCGAGCAAGGCGATACGATCGAACCGCCGGAGGTTCCCCGCCCCGCCGATGACATGAGGGCCGTCAACATCGGCGCCCGATTGCTCAAGCTGCGCAAGGGGCGGCGCCTGACGCTTCAGGATGTCAGCGCCCTGACCGGCGTTTCGGCGTCGGCCTTCTCCAAGATCGAACGCAACGAGCTGTCGCCGACGATTTCGACCATGCAGCGCATCGCCCATGGGCTCGATGTAGAGCTGGCGACGCTGGTTTCCTCCGATGAGGACAGCAATTCACCCGGTTTTCCGGGGCGCCGCAGCATCAGCCGCGCCGGCAGCGGCAGCAAGCACGCGACCGGGACGTGCAACAACGTGCTGCTCTGCGCCGACCTTAAAAACAAGCGCGCGACCCCCATCCTGACGACCGTGACGGCGCGCTCACCGGACGAGTACGCAAGCTGGGCGAAGTCGGAAGCCGAGATCTTCGTGATGGTCCTGGAGGGAACGCTCGTCGTCCACAGCCGGCTCTACGAGCCGCTCGAGCTCAGCAAGGGCGATTCCGTCTATTACGACGCGACGACCGAGCACACCTGGACCTCCAAGGGGCCGACCAATGCCGTGGTGTTGTGGGTGCTGGTCGACCTCTGAGGAAGGACGGCCGCTCGGCAACCCTCCCGCCGATTTCTACTTTCCGAAAAAAATGTCGTTTCGGAATTTTTTCGTTGCCAACGAAAAAACTCTCGGTCTAGCCTCTCGTCCAGAGAGGGACCATGACGACACAGACGCCAAAGGCGCAGTCATCCGTCACCGCGAGCGAGCCGGGGCTTCGGCTGCGCGGCGTCAGCAAGTCGTTCGGCAGCGTCGTCGCGCTGCAGCCCACGTCCTTCGACGTTCCGGCCGGCACGCTCTGTGCGCTTCTCGGTCCGTCCGGCTGCGGCAAGACGACGACCCTGCGCATCGTCGCCGGTTTCGAGCTGCCGGATGAAGGCCAGGTCCTGATCCGGGGCGAAGACCGAACCTACGACCCGCCGCAGCGGCGCAGGCTCGGCATGGTCTTCCAGAATTACAGCCTGTTCCCGCACATGACGGTGGCGCAGAACGTCGCATTCGGCCTGCGTATGGCCCGAGTGAACCGGGCCGAGACCGAGGCCCGCACGCGCCGCATGCTCGACATCGTTCATCTTCCGCAGCATGCCGACCGCTTTCCGCATCAATTGTCGGGCGGTCAACAGCAGCGCGTCGCGCTCGCCCGCTCGCTGGTCACGGAGCCCTCGATGCTGCTCCTGGATGAGCCGCTCGGTGCGCTCGATAAAAATCTGCGTGAGCAGATGCAGTTCGAGATCCGCCAGCTCCAGCGCGAGATCGGCATCACCACGCTCCTGGTCACCCATGATCAGGAGGAGGCCCTGACCATGAGCGACATGATCGTCGTCATGGACAAGGGCAGGATCCTTCAGGCCGGCTCGCCCACGGAGGTCTACGAGCATCCCCGCACCCGCTTCGTCTCCGAGTTCCTCGGGACGTCGAACATATTGGCCTGCACCGTTGCCGGCACCGAGTCGGGCGGCCTGCGGCTACGCCTGCCGGGCGACGACCGCTCTCGGGGTTTCGTCGTCACCGACACCGCTCCGCGCCCCGCCGGCAGCACGGCGCTCGTCGCCATCAGGCCCGAGCATCTGCGGATCGAGCCTGCCGCGGAAGCCTCCATCGGGGAGCCGCGGGCGGTCGTCGTCGGGCACGTCTTCCGCGGGGCCACCCATGTCTTCCGGCTCACCCGGCCGGGTCTCGAGAGGCCGCTAATCGCCTATCGCCAGATCACCGGGCCGGTGGGCGAAACGGCGCTGCCGGTCGGCGCAGAGGTTGCCCTGTCGTGGGAGCCGGGCTCCGCGCGGCTGCTCGAGGACGAGCCGCTGCGGGAGGAAGCCGCGTGAGCTCCGTCGCGGCAGCGCCCGGTCGTCAGCGTCGCCGGGTCTCCGCGCGCGGAGCCGGCCTCTGGCCGGTTCTTCCCGCCGTGATCTTCCTTCTGCTGTTCTTCCTGCTGCCGCTGGCCGAGAACGGACTACAGAGCCTCTCCGTGCCGGATGCAGCCGGCAAGCCCGTCTTCTCGCTCGGTTATTATGCGCGCCTGTTCACGGACACTTATTATCTCGGCGTTCTGTTCCGGACGATCTGGGTCAGTCTGCTCGCCACATTGATCTGCATCGTGATCGGCTATCCGGTCGCCTATTTCATGGTCCGCCATGGCGGGCGCTGGAACGGGGTGATGATCTTCCTGCTGGTCGCGCCGCTGCTGACCTCGATCATCATGCGCACCTTCGGCTGGAACGTGATCCTCGCCCGAAACGGCGTGCTCAACAGCACGCTGATGTCGCTGGGCGTGATCGAGCGGCCCTTGCGGCTTCTGCAGGACCCTTCGGCCGTCATCATCGGCTTGGTGCATGTGCTGGTACCGTTCATGGTGATCTCGATCGCAGCGGTGCTGAAAGGCGTCGACACGCGCCTGGAGGAGGCTGCCGAGCTGCTCGGCGCCAGCCGCTGGCGGACCTTCCGCGAGATCACCCTGCCGCTCAGCCTCGACGGCATCGCAACCGGCGCCATCGTCGTCTTCATGCTGGCCAATGGCAGCTTCCTGACGATGCTCCTGCTTGGCGGCGGCAGCGTCGTTACCCTTCCGCTGCTGATCTACCAGCAGTTCCTGCTGGTCCAGAACCTCGGCTTCGCCGCGGCGATGGGCAATGTCCTGCTGGTGCTCGCCGTCATCTCGCTCTTCCTCCAGCTGCGCCTGATCCGGCGAGACGGAGCCGCGTCATGAGCGCCGCCGCATCCTGGCGCAGGCTGGAAAGGCGGCTGCCGACGCTGCTGCTGCTCGCCTTCGTCCTGATCTTCTTCGCCTTCCTTCTCGCGCCGATCGTCTTCGTGGTGCTGGTCTCCTTCGCGGATTCGGAGATCATCGCCTTCCCGGTCTCGTCCTTTTCGCTGCGCTGGTATCATCGGCTGCTGGAATACCGGCCCCTGCTCGACTCGCTCTGGTTCAGCCTGAAGCTCGCCGGCGCTTCGGCGGTGCTCGCGGCGATCTTCGGCGTGCCGGCGGCGCTGGCACTGGCACGAAGCCGATCGGGTCTCGCCGACCTCACCTCGACCTTCCTGCTCGCGCCGCTGTCGATCCCGATGATCCTTCTCGGCATCGCGCTGCTTTACAAGCTCTCGGCGATCGGGCTCGGCATCTCCTTCGCCTCGCTGCTGATCGCGCACACAGTGGTGTCGATCCCCTATGTCGTACGGACCGTCGTGGCGGTCTATCGCGGCATCGGCCGGAACTACGAGGAGGCGGCCGCCATCCTCGGCGCCTCGCGCCGGCAGATCTTCACCTATGTGACGCTCCCCCTGATCGCCTCCGGCATCTTCAGCGGCATGCTCTTCGCGGTGCTGATCTCGCTCGACAACCTGTCGCTCTCGCTCTTCTTCGGCAGCGCCCAGACCAACACCCTGCCGGTGGTGATGCTGAGCTATCTGCAGAACCAGTTCGATCCAGCCATCGCCGCCATCGGCACCGTCCAGATGGTGATCGCGCTCGTCGCGCTGCTGCTGATCGAGCGCACCGTCGGCCTGAAATTCATGAGTTCGCCGTCGTGACCACGCGGCAAGCCGGCCAAGATCCAACAAAGGGGAGAAGCATCATGAAGACGCCTGCCATCCACCGGCCCTTGCTCGCCGCAGCCGGCCTCGCCTTCGCCATCGCGGCGCCGGCTCGCGCCGCGGATCTCACCGTGACGGCTTTCGGCGGCGTCTGGGAGAAATCCCTGCGCAGCTGCTATGTCGAGCCCTTTCAGAAGAAGACCGGGAAGACCGTCGACGTGGTGCTCGGCACGCCGGCGCAATGGGTCAACCAGGTCGCGGCCAACCCGGCCAAGCCGCCGATCGACGTGTTCCTGACGCTGATCGACGGCGCCGAGGACGCAAAGGCCCGCGGACTCGTCGAGAGAATCGATGCAGCCAAGGTTCCGACCCTCGCCGATGTCCCTGAGCCGCTGAAACAGGTCGTCGGCGGCGACGCCGTCGTCCTGCACTACGGCGCGGCCGGGCTCGCCTACAACGAGGCCAAGATCAAGAATCCGCCCAAGAGCTGGGCGGAGTTCATCGAACGTTCGCAGAAGGGCGAGTGGCAGGCCGCGCTGCCCGGCATCAACGTCGCCAGCACGACGCCCACCGCCGTGATCTGGAATTTCAACGATGTGCTGGGCGGCAAGGTCGGCGACATCTCGCCGATGATCGCCAAGATGAAGGCGCTGCGCGACAGCGGCAACGTGATCTTCTGGAACGACGTCAACCAGTTCCTGACGCAGATGCAGTCGGGCGAAGCCGACATCGGCATCTATTGGGACGGCCGCGCCTGGGCGGCTCGCGACGGCGGCTTCAAGACGCTGAACTTCTATTACCCGGCGCCCGGCGGGGTGGTCAGCCCGACCGTCGTGCAGAAAGTCAGGAACGGCTCGCCCGCCGCCTGGGAGTTCATCGATTTCCTGTTCTCGCCGGAGCCCCAATCCTGCTGGGCCGCCGCGATCCAATATCCGGTCGCGAGCACCAAGGCGCAGTACAAGCCGGAGCAGAAGGCGCGCATGCCGAAGCTCGAGGACGTGCGCTGGCCACCCTTTGCCGAGATCCTGGCCGCGATGCCGAAATGGGTCGAGACCTGGAACAAAGAGATCGGCCGCTGAACGCCCGCGCCTGAGCAATCGCGGACGGCCGGTCGAGGCCGCCCGCCGTGATCCGCGAGCGCGGCTGACAGATCGCGCTCGCATCTAAGATCATCCGGAGGATTCCATGGGTTATCGTGTGGGCGTCGACATCGGCGGCTCGTTCACCGACTTTGCGCTGTTCGACGAGGAGACGCAGAGCCTGAAGACACTGAAGACCTTCTCGCGCCCCGACCAGCCGGGTGCCGAGGTCATGGAGGGCCTGCGCCTGATCGGCGAGCGTTACGGGATCACGCCGGCAGACGTCTCTTACTTCACCCATGGAACCACCGTCGGCATCAACACGGTGATCCAGCGCAAGGGGCTCAAGCTCGCGCTGTTCACCACCGAAGGCTTCCGCGACGTGCTCGAGGTCGCGCGGCTGAAAATCCCGGACATGTACAACCTGCTGTCCAAGCGGCCGGAGCCGCTGATCCCGCGCGATCGGGTCTTCGGTGTCGGCGGGCGGCTGCTGGCGGATGGCACCGAGGCCCGCCCGCTGGATGAGGCCAGTGTGATCCGCGCTGTCGAAGCGGTGAAGGCCGCAGGCTGCGAAGGCATCGTCGTGTCCTTGCTGCACGCCTACCGCAACCCGGCCCATGAATTGGCGGTCAAGGCCATCGTCTCGCGCACCGCGCCCGACATCCCAGTCTTCGCCTCGAGCGAGACCTGGCCGATCATCCGCGAGTATGAGCGCACCATCACGGCGACGATCGGCGCCTATGTGCAACCGCGCGTCTCGCATTATCTCGGCTCGCTGCAGGCGGCCCTGAAGCAGGCCGGCGTGACGCCGGAACCACGGCTCACAAAGTCCAATGGCGGCGTGATGACCGCCGAGCAGGGTAAGAGCGAGTGCGTGCAGATGATTCTGTCGGGCACAGCCTCAGGCGTCATCGGCGCCGCCTATGTCGCGGAGGTTTCCGGCATCGAGCGCTGCATGAGCCTGGATATCGGCGGCACGTCGGCCGACGTGGCGGTCATCGTCGACGGCCAGCCGCAATATGGGGTCGGCGAACTGATCGGCGAGTTCCAGATCTACATTCCCTCTGTCTCCGTCTCCTCGATCGGCGAAGGCGGCGGGTCGATCGCCTGGGTCGATGCGCAGGGCGTGCTCAAGGTGGGGCCGGAAAGCGCCGGCTCACGCCCAGGCCCCGCTTGCTACGGCCGCGGCGGCGAGCGGGCCACGATCACCGATGCCTTCGCAGCGCTCGGCCTCGTCGGCCTCTCCGAGATCGGCTACTCGGCCGTCACGATCGATCGAGAGAAAGCGCGCCACGTCGTCGGCGAACTCGCGACGAAGCTCGGACGCACCATCGAGGAAACCGCCGAGGCGATCATCCGCATCGCCGTTTCCGGCATGTACACCGACGTCAGCGCGCTGGTCTCCCGCTTCGGCATCGATCCGCGCGATTTCTCATGTCTTGCCTTCGGCGGTGCCGGCCCGATGATGGCCTGCTTCCTGGCGCGCGAGCTCAACATGCGCGAGACGGTGGTGCCCCCGACGCCTGGCGTGCTCTCGGCACTGGGCGGACTGATCGCGGACATCAAGAACGACTTCATCAAGACGCTCTACAGCGATCTTGTCCCGGAAATGGGAGAGACGATCCGCAGCGATTTCGCGGCGCTCGAAACGAAGGCCACGACGTGGCTGCACGACGATCAGGGCTATGTCGGCGAGAGCCGCCTGATCTACTCGGCCGAGATGCGCTATCGCGGCCAGTCCTTCGAGCTCGATACTCCGCTGGACCCGGCCGTTGTTGCGCGCGGCGATATCGAAGCGATGGCTCAGGCCTTCCACGCCGAGCATGAGCGGGTCTATGGCCACAGCGATCCGAAGGCGGCCGTGCAGATCATCTCCTTGCGGCTCGTCATCAGCGGGCGCAACGCACGCCCGCAGTTCAAGCGCCATCCCCTTGTGTCGGAAGCGGCGACGCCTCGTCGCCACGCCGAGGTCTGGCTCGACGGGGCATTGCGCAGCGTCGCGGTCTTCGCCCGCGCCGACCTCAGGCCGGGTCAGAGCTTCGCCGGTCCCGCTGTCGTCACGCAGGACGACTGCACCACGGTGGTTCTGCCGAACATGACCGTCAGCATCGACGAATACGCCAATCTTCGCATCGTTCCGGAGACCCAGCCGTGAAACTGGACAATACCACGCTGCAGGTGCTCGCCAATTACTGCGCGGCCGCTGCGGAGAGCATGGGCTGGACGCTGATGCGCACCGCCTATTCCACCTTCGTCAAGGAGACGGAGGACTTTTCCTGCCAGGTGCTGACCCGCGACGGGCTGACGGTGGCCTCGCCCAAGACGTTCGGCGCGACCTGGTATACCGGACTCGACTATGGCGACGTGATCAAGCGCTTCGACTATCAGGAAGGCGACATCTGCATCACCAGCGATCCCTATGCCGGCCATGTCGCGACGCATACGCCCGACATCCACATGTGGAAGCCGGTTTTCCGTGACGGCGAGATCGTCTGCTTCGTCGGCAATCACATCCACAACACCGATGTCGGCGGTGCCGTGCCGGCGACGCTGTCGCGCACGCTGACCGAGATCCAGCAAGAAGGCCTGCGCATCCCGCCGATGCGGCTGATGCGCGGTGGCGTGCTGAACCAAGACCTGCTCGACATCATCGCCCACAATGTCCGCCTGCCGGAGCAGAACTGGGGCGACCTCAACGCCCAGATCGCCTGCGCCAATGTCGGCGAGCGCAAGATCCATGAGATCCTCGACCGCTTCGGCAAGGACAATTTCGTCGCCGGGCTCGACCAGTTGCTCGACTATGCCGAGAGCCAGGCCCGCGCCGTCATCAGGACGATTCCCGATGGCGAGTATTTCTTCGCCGATTATGCCGACGAGGACGAGGCCGGCGGCTACCCCGTCCGCGTCGCAGTCAACCTGAAGGTGCATGGCGACACGCTGACGCTCGATTTCACGGGCTCGGACCCACAGCTCGCGACCTCCCACAACATGCCCACGGGTGGCAAGGAGCGCCATGCATTGGTGACGGTGGGAACAGTGTATGCGCTCTACTGCCTCGACCCGACGATGATGCTGAATGCAGGGCTGATGCGGCCCACGCGCGCCATCCTGCCCGAGGGCACGATCATGAACGCCGTCGAGCCCGTCGCCGTCGGCATGCGGACGCTCGCCTGCACCCTTGCCCAGACCGTGACTCTCGGCGCGTTCTGCCGCGCTCTCCCGGACCGGATGCCGGCCTCTCCGGCGAGCTCCGTGACGCTGATGAACGTCAAGACCAGCACCCGTTCGGGAAGGCCGATCATGGCCTCTGTCGGCCCGGTCGGCGGAGGAGCCGGCGGCAGCGCCTTCGGCGACGGCGCCGACGGCAGCGGCGCCAATCTCTCCTTCCTGAAGAACACGCCGGTCGAGATCAGCGAGGCGGAGATCCCGGTCAAGATCCACCGCTACGGTCTCGTTCCGGATTCAGGCGGCCCCGGAGAGTATCGCGGCGGAACCGGCCTGGAGATGGAACTCCAGCTCGATCAGCCGCAGTCCATGGTGACCGCGCGCAATCGCGACCGCTCGGTGATCTCGGCCTGGGGGCTTCGCGGCGGTCGCTCCGGCGCGGTGTCCCGCTTCGTCAAGAACCCAGGGACGCCGAAGGCGATCGAGCTGGGCTCGCAGGACGTGGTGAAATGCGATCCCGGCGACGTCATTCTGATCCAGGGGCCAGGCGCCGGCGGCTATGGCTCGCCATTTGACCGGCCCGCGGAAAAGGTCATGACCGATGTCCGGCGCGGGCTGGTTTCGGCGGAAAAAGCGCGCTCCGACTACGGAGTGGTGCTCACGAGCGACGGCACCGTCGACGAGGGGGCCACGGCGGCCTTGCGCGCGAGCCTGCGCAGCAAGCTGGACGAAGCCGAGTTCGGTCACGGCCCGGGCCGGCTCTGCTTCGAAGCAGTCTGGACGCCGGAGCGCTACGACGCTCTGACGCGGATCCTCGCTGCGCTGCCCGTGACCTGGCGCTATTTTGTGAAGCACGAGATCTTCCGCAGTGTTGCCGCGCTCCCGGACGGCTCAGGCGACGGAGCAGCCGGCGTCGAAGCCGCTTACGCGACACTCGCCGAGCGTTTTACCGATCTTCCGCAAGTGCTTGGCGTGTAACAGCGCAAACCTGGAACCTTGCGGGGCGATCGCTTGGTCCGCGGCTGCCCCGGCCGCTGAACAGGACGACGGCGCCATCATGCGCCGAACCCCTCGATGCTAACCTTCCAATGCGTCGCAATCGACCGGATGGAAGCAGTATACCTCGCTGCCTTGCGCTCGAATGGTCGCACCGGGCCTCGTCGTCCCGCAGTTCTCCAGGGCCCGTGGGCATCTGCTTGCGAAGTTGCACCCGGTCGGGCTCGGTTTGGCCTCGTCATTGGTCGCTGCCCCGCTCATTCGGCTCACTGCGCATAGGTCCGCAACGGGCCGTTAGCTCACGCGTAGAACGATTTCCAAGTGCTGCCGCCCAGCTTCAGAGCTGAGTCTGGCTGCCACCTTGACCTTGCAGCGCCGCCGATCGTTCCGGCCCGTCAAGGCGCGAGCACGAGCCGACCCCGGACCTTGCCGGCGTCCAGCTGTCGGATCGCTTCGTTGACGGTGTCCATGGCCAAGACCGAAACCGGGATCGGCATGAGCTTTCCTGCTTCCGCCAATCGCACCACGTCGCGTAGGTCCTCGACGGTACCTGTGATGCTTCCCTGCACCGTCAGCGACGCTCCGGTGAGGAGTGGCAGCGGGACGGGCAGCTCGCCGCCGTAAAGGCCGACCTGGACCATCCGGCCGCCCTTGCCGAGCAGGTCGAAAGCCAGGAGTGCAGTCTCGGAACTGTTGACGAAATCCAGGACGTTGTCGACCTTGCCGCCGATCGCTTCGATGAGCGATGCGGGTCCCATCCCCTCCGGAGTCGCGATGAAGCGTTTTGCGCCGGCGGCGAGCGCGTCGGCCTCCCGAGCGGGGTCGCGCTCCAGCGCGATGATGGAGCGATGGCCGAGCGCGTGCAGCACCGAAATCGCGGTCAGCCCAACCCCTCCGGTTCCAATCGTCACGACAGGTTCGCTCGGGTCGAAGGGCTCTATCTTGCGGATGGCACAGCGCACGGTGAGCCCGGCGCAGGCGAGCGGGGCGGCCTGTTCGGGAGAGAGCTTACCCAGCGGGATCGCATAACGCTCGTGCGGAACGGCGACGCGCTGGGCGAAGCCGCCATGGTTCCCGAAGCCAAGGCTGCGCGTCGGCTCGCGGCACATATTGTCCTGCCCCGCCTTGCAGCGCTTGCACACGCCGCAGCCGAACCAAGGATAGACGATGACCTGCTCCCCGAGGCGTCTTCCGCCGACGGCGGGCCCCATCTCCACGATGCGCCCCACGATCTCGTGACCCATGGCGATCGGCGTAGCCGGCTTCGGCCGGCGGACGATGCCGCGGCTGCCGAGATTGGAAATGCCCTGCCATTTATGCAGGTCGGAATGACACAGCCCGCAATGGCTGACCTCGATGACCAGACCCTCAGCACCCGCATCCGGCTCGGCGATCTCTTCGCATTCCAGGGCCGCGCCGTGGTCGCGGTTGAGCCAGGCTTTCATTCGATCGAATCCTTGAACAGAGACGCGACGCCGGCTCAGGCGGACCAGCCGCCGACCGCCTTCACCTCGAGAAAATCGTGCAGCCCCCAGATGCCGGCTTCGCGCCCATTGCCGGACTGCTTCATGCCGCCGAACGGCGCGCCGGGGCCGCGCGGGACTCCGTTCACCTCGACCATCCCGGATCGCAGGGCGCGTGCGACCCGGCGCGCCCGTTCGGGATCGGCCGTCTGCACATAGTTGGTCAGGCCATAGGGCGTGTCATTGGCGATCGCGACCGCCTCGTCCTCGGTATCGAAGGGGATCATCGTCAGGACGGGCCCGAAGATTTCCTCGCGGGCGATCGTCATCTCGTTGGTCGCGTCGGCGAACACGGTCGGACGCACATAGAAGCCGCTGTTGGTGTCCGCAGGCAGGCCAGGACCACCGGCGACCAGCCTGGCGCCCTCGGCCATTCCCGTCTGGATCAGCGTCTGGATCTTGTCCCATTGCGCACGGTTCACCACAGGCCCCAGATGCGCGCCTTCCTGGGAAGGCGGCCCCACGGTGAGACTTCCGGCGACTTCGGCTGCGGTGCGAACGGCGCGCTCGTAGATCTCGCGCTGCACCAGCATGCGGCTCGGCGCGTTGCAGGACTGGCCGCTGTTGTTCATCATCTGCCGCACGCCGCGCTCCACCGCCTTGGGGTCGGCATCGGCGAAGATCAGGTTGGCCCCTTTCCCGCCGAGCTCGAGATGGACGCGCTTCAGCGTGTCGGCGGCGGCTTTCGAGATTGCGACGCCCGCCCGTGTCGAGCCGGTGAAGCTCACCATGTCGACATCGGGATGCGTGGTGAGCATCGTGCCCGCTCCGGCGCCATCGCCATTGACGAGATTGAAGACCCCCTTCGGCAGGCCGGCGGCATCCATGCATTCGGCATAGACCAGTGCGCTGAGCGGGCTTTCCTCCGAGGGTTTGAGCACCATGGTGCAGCCGGCGATGAGCGCGGCGATGGTCTTGAGCGAGATCTGGTTCAGCGGCCAGTTCCAGGGCGTGATCAAGGCGCAGACGCCGACAGCTTCATGGATGATCCGTGTTCCGGGATCTTCGGCAGACAGAAGCTGCTCGAACGAAAAGCCGCGGGCCGCCGCGAGAAAGCCCTTGGTGTGCTTGACGGCGAGGGGAGCCTGCGCCCGCCGCGCTAGATCGATCGGCGCGCCCATCTCCAACGAGACCGCCTGCGCCACATCCTCCATGCGGCGCTCATAGGCGGTCAGAAACCGTTCGACGGAGGCAATGCGGTCGCTCGGGGAGGTCGACATCCAGCCCGGCAGCGCGGCCTTCGCGGCGGCGACGGCCCGATCGACGTCGGCACGTCCCGCAAGCGAGATGACGGCGCAGGGCCGTTCCGTGGACGGATCGATCACCTTGAGGTCATGTCCGTCGATCGGATCGACCCAGGCACCGTCGATGTAGAATTGGCGTTTTTCGATCATGATCGTTCTTGCGAAAGTGGGTCAGGGGGAGCGGCGCGTCAGCCGCGGTTCTCGATGAAGAGCTGCAGGCCGACGAGGCGGTTGATGACGTAGACCATGATCAGAGTCAGCCCCATCAGCAGCGTCGAGACGGCCGCGATCGCAGGGCTCGCGGACGCCTGGATGTCGGACAGGATCTTCACCGGCAGCGTCGTCAGGTCGACGCCGATCAGGAAGACCGAGACAGTGACCTCGTCGAAGGACACGATGAAGCTGAAGAGAAACGCGCTGACGAGGGCCGGCCTCAGCATCGGGAGGGTGATCTTGCGGAAGACGGTAACCGGGTCGGCTCCCAAGGTCGCCGCCGCCTCCTCGACGGAGAGATCGTGCTGACGCAGCCCGTTCACGATCGGGGCGTAGACGAACGGCATCACCAGGATGAGGTGGGCGAGGACGAGACCGGGGAAGCTGCCGCGCAGGCCGAGGAACAGGATCAGCGAGAACAGTGCCATGGCCAGCGCCGCATGCGGCAGCAGCAGCGGGAGCTGCACCAAAAGCTCGAACAGGTTCTTGGCCGGCACCCTGCGGCGAGTGGTGACGAGCGCGGCCAGAAAGCAGACGAAGGTCGTCACCGTCGCGGCGACGGTGGCGAGTGCGACGCTGGTGAGGAAGGCCTTGCCCCAGACCCATGAGGTGAGCACTTCCGCATACCAGCGGAAGGACAGCCCCCGAGGCGGAAATTCGAGGTAACCGCGCGGCGTGACCGAAGCCAGCACCACGACCAGGATCGGCGCGAGGATGAAGGTGAATGCCGCAACGGCGAAAGCGGTAAGCGCTGCCTGGCCGGGTTTCATCGCACGCTCCTCAGGCCCGCCGGCTCGGCAGTTTGCGTGTCGCCCAGCGATCGACCAGTTGGAAAGGAATGACGGCGATCGCTGCGGAGCCCGTCAGCACGATGGCCGCAGCCGAGGCGGCCGGGAAATTGTAGTAGAGCAGCATCTGGTTGTAGATCATCGTCCCCAGCATGTTCTGCTGCTGCCCCCCGAGCAGGAGCGGTGTGACGATGGCGCCGAGCGTCAGCAGGTAGACGAGGCTGGCCGCCGTCGCGACGCCCGGCAGCGACAACGGCAGGACCACCCTGGTGAACACCTTGACCGGAGAGGCGCCCAGAGCGGTGCCCGCCTCGAGCAGGCTCCGGTCGATCTTCACATAGACCGAGAGGATCGCCAGAACCGCGAAGGGAATGAAGATGTGTACGAGGCCGACGATGACGCCGCCGTCGTTGAACATCAGCGGCAGAGGCCTGTCGATGATCCCCGCCGACCTGAGCATGGAGTTGATGAGGCCGCGGGGCCCCAGGATCACCACCCAGCCATAGGTACGCACCACGATCGACACCATGAGCGGCATCAGGATCAGGACGAGGTAGATGACCTTCTGGCGCCGCGCCATGAAGACGGCCAGCGGATAGGCCAGGAGGACGCAGATGATGGTGACTTCCAGGGCGATCCCGTGCGTGTACCAGAACACGCGCATCGCCTCGGGCCTGTTCAGGAAGCCCGCGACCTGCGCGACGGACGCCCCGGAGGGGCTCGTGAACGCCTGCTGGACGAGCGTGCCCACACCTGTCAGCAGCCCGATCAGCAAGCCGATGCAGGGCAGGAGCAGCAGTAGCGATGCCCGGCCGAAGCTCATGAGCGATCCTCGCGTCCCGGTCGCGGCTCAGCCAAGCGCCGCCTCGATCTTCTTGATCAGGTCCTCACGGGTCGACTCGATATAGGCCCAGTCGGGATTGTAGGTCTTCCTGATGATCTCCTCGCGGGTATAGCCGAGGCGCTTCACCAGCAGATCGTCGTCGATCTTCGCGGTCGAGTTCAGGGGAATGTAGCCCGAGGCCGCGAAATTGCGCTCCTGCGGGGCCGCCGTCGCTGCGAACTTTGCGAATTCGAGAGCCGCCCCCCTATGTGGCGCGTTCTTGGGAATGACGAAGACGTAAGGGATCATCAGCGCACCTTCATCGGGAATGGCGCATTCAACATTGGTGGCGCCTTCCTGTTTCAGGATCCAGACCTGGCTCGAGTAATAGGCTGAGGCCACTGCGTCGCCGCGCTGAAGAAGCTGCTGGTTCTGCGCCATGGAGGTGTAGGCGGTCAGCGCGTTGTCGGAGACCGCCTTGTACTGCTTGATCCCGGCATCGAGCTGCTTCTGATCACCGGTCAGCATATGCGCGTACCACGGCACATCGTAGAGGGACGCGAAGACCGGCTTGGTCAGCGTGACCTGCCCCTTCCACTTCCGGTCCGCGAGCGCCTTCCAGGAGGTGAAATCGGCCTTCTTGGAGAAATCCGTGTTGTAGCAGAGGCCATAGAAGATGAACTGGATCGGGATGCCGGCGATATGCTCGCTGTCGAGCATCGGCAGCATCGCCTTCGGCACATCCTTGAGCGCAGGGAAGTCGGCAAGCTTGAGCGTCTCAGTGACGCCCATCTTGTTCAGCTTCATGGCGCCCGAATAGGAGTGATAGGACGAGTTGTAGATCTGAGAGGAGGCGTTCGACATCAGCGCCGTCTCGGTCGAGGGCACCTCGACGATCTTGAAGGGGATCCCGGTCTCCTTCGTGAAGAGCTCGCCATAGGACTTGCGGAAGGCATCGGCGACGCCACCGCCGAAATTGCACTGGATGATCTCGCCCTTGCCCTGAGCGAAGGCCTGCCGGGTGATCACCGCGGGAGCGGCGAGCGTGGCCATGCCGCCAGCGATCAGGCAACGGCGGTTCAGGAGCATGATATCGGACATGACTAACTCCGCTCTGATTGTTCGATGTTCTCGTGTCAGGCTGCCGGCAGGGCGACGCAGCCACCCTCTTCCCAATGGATCTGCACTGTTTCGCCCGGAGCGAAGCCGGCCTCCTGCGGCCGATGCGGCGTGCGCACCTTGATTTCGCGACCGCCGGCCGAAACCAGATAGCGGGTGCCGCTCCCCATGAAGGTCCGGTCCGTCACGACGCCCGGCAACCCGTCGGCAGGCGCCCCGGAGCCGAGCCGCAGATAATCGGGCCGGACCATCAGCTCGACGCGATCGCCGGCCCGAAATCCGCTGCCGCGCGCACGGACCACCTGCGTTCCTTGATCGAGCTGGACGCCGACCGACTGGTCGCCGGCATCCAGGATGCAGCCGGAGAAGACGTTGGTCTCGCCGACGAAATTCGCGACGAAGAGCGATGCCGGCGTGTCGTAGATCTCCTGCGGAGCGCCCAGTTGCTCGATGCGTCCCTGGTTCACGACGGCGATCCGGTCCGACATGCTCATCGCCTCCTCCTGATCGTGCGTGACGAAGACGAAGGTGGTGCCGACCTGCCTCTGGATGCGCTTGAGCTCGTCCTGCATCTGCTGACGCAGCTTGAGGTCGAGAGCGGAGAGCGGCTCGTCGAGGAGGAGCACAGCCGGTTGGGTGACGAGCGAGCGGGCCAGGGCGACGCGCTGCTTCTGCCCTCCGGAAAGCTGATGGATCAGCCGGTCTTCATAGCCCCCGAGCCCGACCATCTTGAGAGCGTCAGCGGCTTTGCGCCGCGCGACGCTCGGGGCCTCCTTGCGCAGCAGCAGGCCGAACATCACGTTCTCGCTCACGTCCATGTGCGGGAAAAGCGCCAGGTTCTGCATCACCATGCCGATCGGCCGGCGATAGGTCGGAACCCTGGTGACATCCTGTCCGTCGATCAGGATGCGGCCTGCGGTCGGCGCCTCGAAGCCCGCGATCATCCGCAGCAGAGTGGTCTTGCCGCAACCCGAGGGCCCGAGCAGCGTCAGGAACTCCGAGCCCCGGATATGCAGATCGACGCCCCGCACCGCCTCGACGAGGCCATAGCGCTTCACGGCGCCTTCAACCTGCACTTCGCCTGCGGACATCGAAGCTGGCTTTCCTTTTTTCGGGGAACCCTTCGCTCACGCTATCGGGTGCCACCCGCTAGTCAAGACTATATTTTGTGTAGATATACAAATTTTATTCGGATAAAGTTTTTGCGTTGATGGCCTGTGGCTTCTCATCACCCGACGAGCGGGGCACCTTCCGCGCGCCGGGTGGGGCGGTGCAGACGGTTGACCATGCCAGCCTCATCGACGAGACATCATCGCTGCCGGCTTGTTCGCCTGGCGCAGCCAATCGCACGGGAGCGCCGAGAGCCATGACCGCAAAGCGCGCCGCAACCAAAGCCGCTTCCAGGCGCGCTCCGCCTGCAGCGAAGCCGGTGTTAGCGGTCGAAAATCCTAAAGAAACGGCTGGAGCGCCGTTGGGACTCCGGGATCGGCAGAGGCTGCGCAGGCACAGGGCGATCATTTCGGCCGCCGCGGATCTCTTCGCCGCCAAAGGCTTCGCCGAGACGACGATGGAGGATATCGCCGCTCTCGCGGAGGTCTCTCCCCCGACGATCTACAACTACTTTCGGTCGAAGAGCGACATCCTGCTGGGCCTGCTCGAAATCAGCAAGGAACTGATGGACGCGCCGCTCGACCGGATCATCGACGATCCGAAAGGCGACGCGATCGACGTCATCTGCGAATTCGTCCGCATCGACCTGGAGGACGGCTTCGACTACCGGCAGAAAAACGTCTGGCGCATGATCTCTGCGGCGGCTCTGGAAGCGCAGGACGAAAGGCGCGCTGCCTACATCCAAGCGCAATCGATTTTCACGGGCAAGCTCGAGAGGCTCATCCGGCAGATGCAGCGGCGAGGAAGCGTCGATCCGGAGATCGATCCGCTCACCGCCGCGCAGATCCTGAACGCCATCACACGGGATTGCTTCCGCCTCTATTTCATCATCGAGGCGATGAGCATCGAGGAGATGCATGCCCGCCTGCGCCGTCAGGTCGAACTGGTCTGGCGCGGCTTGGTCAAGAGCTAGGGCGCGCGGCGCGGGCGAGCCGGTCGCGGCGACGCTGTTTCGCCTTCGCCAGAGCGAGCGAAGGAGCGACCCCCATCGGCCAGAACGGCTGGAACGCGATCGGTCGGATGGGTGTGATCGGGAAGATCGGCTCGGCAGGGGCCCCTGACAATGTCGCCGCCAGGAGTCTCGCCATGTCCTGCCCGAGGACCGTGGCCATGGCGACGCCGCGGCCGTTATAGCCGAGGCAGGCCAGGCCGGTCTCTCCGATCCTGTGCACATGCGGATAATGGTCCGCCGTCAGGGCGAGCCGACCGTTCCAGCCGAACTCCCAACCGACTGCGCCGATCCCGGGCCACAGACATTCGGCCAGAGCGGCGAGAGCGGGAAAGGCCTGCGGGCCGCTGCGATCCGCCATTTTGCCGCGACCACCGAAAATGAGCCGCCCTTCGGCATCGACTCGGTAATAGGTCGTGATCGCACCGGTTTCGAACACGGATTCGCCGCCCGCTACAATGCGCGACCGCAGGGTGGGCGGGAGGGGCCGCGATGCGAGAACGGCGCTGAACACGGGCAGCACCGATCGCGCCAGGCCTGGGACGAGCGGCCCCGAATACCCGTTGGTGGCGAACAATACGGCATCAGCTGTGAGCGACCCATGAGGAGTCTTCAGCAGCCAGCCGTCCTTGGCTTGTTCGGCGCTCAGGACCGGGCTGTCGGCCAAGATGCTCGCCCCCGAGCGCTCAGCCGCGGTCGCGAGGCCGAGCACGTATCTCAAAGGGTTGAGCTGACCGCCTTTCGGATCGAGCAGCCCGCCGCTGTAGAGCGTTGCTCCCGTCGCGCTGGCGACCTCGCTGCCGGACAGCAGGCGATAGTCGACGCCGTGCCTGGCGGCATCCTCGGCCAGTCCCCCAAGATCGGCCAGCGTCCCGCTGTCGACGGCCGCCCGCAACGTGCCGCCTCTGTGGATCTCGCAGTCGATGCCATGCTCTTCGACGAGTGCGAAGACCCGGTCGGACGCAGCCTGGGAGAGCCGCATCGCCTCCTCGCCCAGATCGCGGCGCACTTGCCCTGGCGGGTATTTCAGCCCGGGATTCAACTGCCCGCCATTGCGGCCGGACGCGCCCCATCCCGGCGCATTCGCCTCGAGCACGACGCAGTCGATGCCGGCTTTCACCAGCGCGAGAGCCGCCGCCAGCCCGGTAAAGCCCGCCCCGACGATGGCGACGACCGTCTTTCTCCGGCCGGTCAGCGGAACGTGCGCCGGTGGGGGGCTCGCAAGACGATGGGCGTAGAGACTGTCCGGATAGGGGAGTCCTGCCTGCGTCCTCACGCGATCGATCAGCATGGTCAGGTCATGTGGCTGGCGAGGAAGTCGCAGATGAACTTATATTCCGCGGCAGCTTGTGGACCCGTGAAACGCGCCCTCATGAAGCCATGGATCATCCCCCTTGCCGTTCTGACGGTCACGTCGTTGCCTGCCAGGACCAGCTTCGCCGCATAGGCCCTGCCGGCGTCCCGGATCGGGTCGAACTCGGCCATATGCACCAGAGTGGGCGGAAGGCCCTCGAGATCATCGGCCATTACGGGAAATGCGACCGGATCGTCGAGCCAGGGACCATCCGGAAACAGCAACTGTCCGAATTCCGTCGTGCGCGCTGCGGTGAGCCCAAAGCCGGTGGCAAAATCGACCATAGACCCTGCGTCAGGGATGGGACCCGCATTGGCGTAGATCACGGCCTGCGCCC
Organism: Allobosea sp.; assembly: GCF_048595345.1. Taxonomy (GTDB): domain Bacteria; phylum Pseudomonadota; class Alphaproteobacteria; order Rhizobiales; family Beijerinckiaceae; genus Allobosea. Next base: position 946 of record NZ_JBMDWH010000043.1, on the reverse strand, counting down.
GGATCCGTGGTCCACCTTCGATGTTGGCCTTCTGGCTCAGCGAGGCGGCGAAGCGCCCGCCGGCGCGGGCGCCGCCGACGACCAGCCTGCCCGGATCGATGCCGATCGCCGGTCCCTGCGCGACCGCCCATAGCAGCGCGGTCCAGCAATCGTCGAACCCCGCCGGCCAGGGATGCTCGGGAGTCAGCCGGTAGTCGACGCTGATGACGGTGGCGCCAGTCTCCGCCGCAAAACCCCAGGCTATCGAATCCGAACTGTCGAGGTCTCCCAGCATATAGCCGCCGCCGTGCATGTAGAGCATGCACGGCGTGAGGCCCGCCGCAGCCTTCGGTCGGTAGATCCTGACCGGGACCGAAAGCCCTGAATTCGACGCGACCGTGTCGCGCACGTCCAGTGTATCGGGGTGGGGGCGCGACAAGCGAGCCGCATAGGCGTTCCAGCTCTCGCGCTGCTCGCGGACGCTCTGCCCCGGAGGCGTGGGACGGCGCGCGTCGACGAGCACCTGCATGTCGGGATGAAGTTGGAAGCGCTCGCTATCGTTCACAGCCACCGGTCCCTCCGCCTTCCAAGAACATCCGCCCTGTCGCAGTGGAGACTAGGTCATATTAATTTGATATCGCAACCCAATATTTTATTGGAATTAATTATTTCGCGTCGTCTTATGGCCTGGGCGTCCGCGAAGCGAGCAGCGGTGGCTGATCGCCGCGCCATCCGCGTACCGACCAGTGCGGCGCGCGCGGCCTCACACCCTTTGGCTGGTCGTGGGCATGACGCTCAGGTTTGCTCGTGGCGCAAAGCGCCGGCCGCGCTTCAGATCCTCGCCCTCGGATCGGTCTTCGCCACCCGCGCGAGCAGGTAGTCGATTTCGGCCCTGGCGGCGGCGGTGATGGCCGAGCCCGGCTTGCGCTGGGCGTCGCTTGCCAGGATGCCGCGCTTCATCAGCGTG
>NZ_JBMDWH010000042.1:0-34434 GCF_048595345.1 Allobosea sp. | reverse complement strand
GGCATGGGCAAGGCGATGATGGGCACCGGCGAGGCCCAGGGCGAGAAGCGCGCCCTGACCGCCGCCCAGGCCGCGATCAACAACCCGCTGCTCGACGACATCTCGATGAAGGGCGCGCGCGGTCTGCTGATCTCGATCACCGGCGGGCGCGACATGAAGCTCTACGAGGTCGACGAGGCCGCCACCCGCATCCGCGAGGAGGTCGATTCGGAGGCCAACATCATCGTGGGCGCCACCTTCGACGAGGCGCTCGAGGGCACGGTGCGCGTCTCCGTCGTCGCCACCGGCATCGACAAGCCGCTCCAGCAGCAGGGCGAGGTCGACGAGACCGAGGCCCGCATCGCCCAGGTCGCCGAACGGCTGAAGCAGGAAGCGCGCCTGCGCAACGCCGCGCCCGCCCCGCAGGCGATGCGCCCGGCGCCGCAGCCGGTCCCGGTGATCGAGACCTCCCGCATGGCCCCCGCCGCCGAGCCGGCCCCCGCCGCCCAGGTGACGCAGGACATCCGCATCGAGCCGATGCAGCCGCGCCCGGCGATGGTCGCCGCCCCGCCGGCGCCCGAGCCGGCGCCTCATCACGAGCCGCAGCTGCATCTGGAGGAGAGTTTCATTCCGCCGATGCCCGAGCGCGCCGTGCGCCCGACCCGCATGCCACGGATCGAAGACCTGCCGGTCCCCGGCCAGGCCCAGATCCACGCCCAGCGCGGCGCCCAGCCGGTGCCGCAGGTGCCGACCGCCGAGCAGAAGCGCATGTCGCTGATGCAGCGCCTCGCCTCGGTCGGCTTCGGCCGCAAGGAGGACGAGGAGATGGCGGCTCCGGCCGCTCCGGCTCCGGCCCCGCTGCGTCAGGCCCCGGCCATGCCGCAGGCCGCCGCGCCCAGCGCCGGCCACGCCGAGTATATGCGCCGGCCCGCGCCGCAGGCCGCGCCGCGCCCGGCCCAGGGCCAGCTCGACCCGCATGGCCGCGCCCCGGTGCGCAACAGCGAGGACGACCATCTGGAAATCCCGGCCTTCCTGCGCCGCCAGGCGAACTGACCGCCAAGCTCCGTCAGGGGGCTGTTATACGAGCCCGCCGCGCCCCCAGCGCGGCGGGCTTTTTTACGGGTTAGAAAATCTTTATCTTTCAGCGCTTTATATCGCCTCGATAACGGCTTTCGGCGCTGTAACAGAGCGTAAGAAAGAGTGATTTTGCCCGGCTGCTCCCAAACCTTATGTTGCAGCTGCTTCAAGAGGATACCCGGCGAGTCGACCTGATCGCCTCTCCGGGATTGTCGCCGCCGCGCTGCCCGCCATGGGTTTGAGGCAGCGGTCGCGGCGGACAGGGATTGGATAGCGGCATGAGCTTCGATCGGCAGACGACCCTGCGGGCGGCGGTCACCCTGAACGGGATCGGTGTCCATTCCGGAGCGCCCGCCAGCATCACCCTGAAGCCGTCCAGCGCCAATTCCGGCATCGTCTTCCTGCGCACCGGCATCGAGGGCATGCCGCCGCAACTGATCCATGCCAAGCACACCAAGGTCAGCGCGACCGAGCTGTGCACCGTGATCGGCGATCGCGGCCCGGCTTCGGTCTCGACCATCGAGCATCTGATGTCGGCCTGCATGGGCCTGGGACTCGACAACGTTCTCGTCGAAATCGACGGTCCCGAAATGCCGATCATGGACGGCAGCGCCCGCGAGTTCGTCGAGGCGATCGAGGCGACCGGCCTCGTCACGCTCGGCGCTGCGCGCCGTTATCTCAAGGTGCTTCAGCCGGTCCGCATCGAGCAGGGCCGCGCCTTCGCCGAGCTGATGCCGGCCGAGCAGGGCTTCCGCCTCGATGTCGAGATCGATTTCGACTCCAGCGTGATCGGCCGCCAGCGCAAGATCTTCGATCTGGACGCCAAGACCTATGGCAGCGAGATTTCCAAGGCTCGCACCTTCGGCTTCATGCGCGATGTCGAGCAGCTCTGGAAGGCGGGCTTCGCGCTCGGCGCCTCGCTGGAGAACACCGTCGCCGTGGGCGAGGACAAGGTCATCAACCCCGAGGGCCTACGCTATGGCGACGAGTTCGTGCGCCACAAGGTGCTGGACGCCATCGGCGATCTGGCGCTGGCCGGCTATCCGATCATCGGCGAGTTCCGCTCCTATTGCGGCGGCCACCGCATGAATGTCCGCATTCTCGAGGCGCTGTTCGCCGACCGCGCGAATTTCGCCATCGTCGAATCGCAGCCGGTCTTCGCAGCGCCGCGCAATGCCCAGATCGCGGGGCTGGCTTCGGCCGCCTACGCGCCGGACCTGCACTGAACCCGCATTTTTCTCGGATATTGCGGACGCGGAGCCTTCGGGCCGATATCGTCGCCCTCGATTCGCCGGGTTTGCGCTGCAGAGCCGGCGACGCTGTGGAATCCCGATCGTTTTGGTTTTCGGCAGTGGCGCGCGGGCGGCGTCTGGGTTAAGCCATGCTCCCGACCGGGTAGCGAGCGCGGGATGCAGCCCCATCTGCGACCGAGCCCACCCCCGGCCCCAAGACCAGGATCATCATCGCCATGCCCGGCAAGGGCTGCGGCGATCGAGGGACGATCGAAAGAGGACTGACGACGTGAGCGTGACGCGCCATCGCCTTCCGGCATTCCAACGCGGCGCCTTCCCGCGCAAGGGCGTGGCTCTGGCGCTGGGTGCCGCCCTCCTGCTGGGCGGCTGCGACACGCTGTCCTCGCTGAACCCGTTCGACAAGCCCGAGGTCTACAAGCCGGACCTGACCCCGCCGACCCCGGCCGACAAGCTCTACAATGAGGGCCTGGCCCGGTTGCAGAACGGCGACAGTGAGGGTGCGGCCAAGAAATTCGAGGACATCGACAAGTCCGCGCCGTTCTCGTCCTATGCCCGCAAGGGCCTGCTGATGACGGCCTACACCAATTTCCAGGCGTCGAAATGGGAAGAGGCGATCACCGCCGGCAAGCGCTTCATCGCCCAGAACCCGGCGAGCCCGGATGCCGCCTATGCGCAGTACATCGTCGCGGTCTCCTATTATAACCAGATTCCGGACGCCACGCGCGACCAGGAGAAGACCGCCCAGGCGATCCAGGCCCTGCAGGAGCTGATCGCGCGCTATCCGAAGTCCGAATACGTCCTCGACGCCAAGGAGAAGCTCCTCGTCGCGCAGGACCAGCTGGCCGCCAAGGAAATGAATGTCGGCCGCTATTATCTCCAGAAGCGGAATTACACCGCCGCGGTGAACCGCTTCCGCGAGGTGATCATCAAGTATCAGACCACCCGCCATGTCGAAGAGGCGCTGGAGCGCCTCACCGAGGCCTATCTGGCGATGGGCATCACCAACGAGGCGCAGACCGCCGCGGCCGTGCTCGGGCACAATTTCCCGGACAGCCCGTGGTACAAGGACGCCTATGCGCTGCTGCAGAGCGGCGGGCTGGAGCCGCGCGAGGATCGTGGCTCCTATATCAGCCGCGCCTTCCAGGGCTTTTCGCGCACGGTCGGCGGCATCATCGGCATCAACCGTCTCTGACGGCGCCCGCATGACGAGCCGTCCGGAGCGTGGAATCCACCTTTCGGCTCGGCGCCGTAGCCTTGTGTCGGAGCCCTCCGCCCGCGCCCTCCCGGGCGCGCGCTGCTCTCATCGGGTGTGACGCCGATGCTGGCGCAGCTTTCCATCCGCGATATCGTCCTGATCGACCGGCTCGATCTGAAGTTCCGCGAGGGACTCAGCGTGCTCACGGGCGAGACGGGCGCGGGCAAGTCGATCCTCCTCGACGGCTTTGCGCTGGCGCTCGGCGGGCGCGGCGACGGCTCGCTGGTGCGCCATGGCGAGACGCAAGGGCAGGTCTTCGCCGCCTTCGACTTGCCGCTCGACCATGCGGCGCGCGGGCTCGCCCAGGCGCAGGAGATCGACACCGAGGGCGATCTCATCCTGCGCCGCGTGCAATATGCCGATGGCCGCACGCGGGCCTTCATCAACGACCAGCCGGTTTCCGTGCAGACATTGCGCCTCGTCGGGGCGGCGATCGTCGAAATCCATGGCCAGCATGACGACCGCGCGCTGACGGATCCGGCCCAGCACCGCGCTCTTCTCGACGGCTTCGGCGGGCTGGAGGCGCAGGCGCAAGGCGTCGCCGCGGCGAGCGAGACCTTGAAGCGGGCGCGCCAGGCGCTGCAGGCGCAGCGCGCGCGTGTCGAGGCCGCTCGCAAGGAGGCCGATTTCCTGCGCCATGCGGTGGAGGAGCTCGGCAAGCTCGCGCCGCAGCCCGGCGAGGAGGAGGCGCTGGCCGCGACCCGCCAGGGCATGATGCAGGCCGAGAAGGTGGCCCGCGACCTCAGCGAGGCGCATGAGGCCGTCGCCGGGCAAGGCTCCGCCACGCCCGCGCTGGCCGCCGTGCTGCGCAGGCTGGAGCGTCGCTCCTCGCAAGCGCCGGAGCTGGTCGATCCCTCGATCGCGGCGCTGAACGGCGCGCTCGTCGCGCTGGAGGAGGCGGGCGAGGCGCTGGCCGCCGCGATGCGCGCCGCGGAATACGACCCGCGCGAGCAGGAGCGCGTCGAGGAGCGCCTGTTCGCGCTGCGCGCCGCCGGGCGGAAGTACGACGTGCCGGTGGAGGGGCTGCCGGCGCTGGCGGCGAGCATGGCGGGCGATCTGGCGGCGTTGGATGAAAGCGAATCCTCGCTCGGCCGTCTCGAGGCCGAGCTCGCCGAGGCCGAAACGGTCTTCACGGACCGGGCGCGCGCGCTGTCGCAGGCGCGCAAGGCCGCTGCGGCCCGGCTCGACGCAGCCGTGAATGCCGAGCTGCCGCCGCTCAAGCTGGAGCGCGCCCGCTTCATCACCCGCATCGACAGCGACGAGACCGCGCGCGGGCCGGAAGGCTTCGACCGGGTCGAGTTCTGGGTCGAGACCAATCCCGGCACGCGGCCGGGGCCGATGATGAAGGTCGCCTCCGGTGGCGAACTCTCCCGCTTCATGCTGGCGCTCAAGGTCGTGCTGGCCGAGCAGGGCTCGGCGCCCACGCTCGTCTTCGACGAGATCGACACCGGCGTCGGCGGCGCGGTGGCCGATGCGATCGGGGAGCGGCTGTCGCGGCTGGCCGAGAAGGTTCAGGTGATCTCGGTGACGCATGCCCCGCAGGTGGCGGCCAAGGCGGGCCAGCATTTCCTGATCGCCAACTCGGCCGGGGAGGGCGAGGCTTCGCGCACCGTGACGCGGGTGACGCCCCTCGCCGACGAGACGCGGCGCGAGGAAATCGCGCGCATGCTGGCCGGCGCAAGCATTACCGAAGAGGCGCGCGCCGCCGCCGGGCGCCTGCTGGAGGCGGCGGGGCTGGGGCGCTAAAGCCGGCTCGCTCGCCATTTGTAATCGCGCTCAGGTCGTCCCGGACGGAGCGAAGCGAAGATCCGGGACCCATGCCGGAGCACTTGCCGGTCAGGTTCCGGAAGGGGGCCCGGGTCTCCCTCCGCTCGCCCGGGACGACTGCCCCCATCCATGCAGTGGCGGCGGCTCGTCAATCGACCCGCACCAGCCGAAACCCTTCACCCAAGCGCTCCACCCGGCTGATGCCCTCGACATGGGCGCCGGCGACGAGCCAGCCTTCATCCGCCGCGCGCGCCAGGATATCGCAGCGCGAGCGGACCGCCATCGCAGCATCGATATCGTAGACGAGGCCGAGATCGGGGTCGGTCGCCTGCAGCTCGGCCAGATGCAGCGCATCGCCCCAGAACAGCAACGGCCGGTCGCCGCCTTCGAGCAGATAGCCGCTATGGCCATAGGTGTGTCCGGGCAGGGGGATCAGCGTCAGCCCGTCCAGCGTGTCGCCAGCGCCGATGGTGCGGATGCTGCCCTCATAGAGTCGCTTCAGCGTCGCGGCGATGGCGAAGCCGCCGCGCTTGTTCTCCGCAATGGTCTCGCGTTTCGCCTCGTCGCCATAGAAGGCGAGATCGACTTCCGGCACGATGATCTCGGCGTTTGGAAAAGCGGGCTTTTCGCCGTCGAAGAGGCCGAGCGCATGGTCGCCATGAAGATGGGTGATCAGGATGCGCTTCACCGCCTCGGCCGCGATGCCGGCCTTCGCCATCGCGGCCGGGGCATGGCCCATCGCCTCGCCCCAACTCGTGCCGGTGCCGGCATCGATCAGGGTGATGCCGTCTTCGCTCGCCAGCGCGAAGCAGTTGACGACGATGGCGATCCTCGGCCCGAGCTTTTCGATGGCGGCCGCACGCGGCGCCTCTCCGTACGGATGAATCAGGATCTCGGACGGGGCCGAGAAGACGCCGTCGATCAGGGTGGTGAGGTCGTATCGGCCGAAGCGGCGTGTCATGGGCAGTCTCCTTGCCGAAGCGGTACTGAAGTCGCCATCGCGCACCAAGCGCGGTGCCGTCGCATCCGCCCTGTGCGGGGCGCGTTGCGCGGCGCATTCCCTTTTTCCCGCTTTTGCTCTATGGGCATGGTCAAACGATCCCTGTGCGCATCTTGCGCTCAGCCTTCCGCGCCGTTTCATCGTCTGCGCCGTAACACTAGGTCCCTTACGTCCATGTCCTTCTCCCTCACGAGCCCGCCGCTCGCGCGTGCGCTCGCCGAACGCAATTACGCCGAACCCACCCCGGTCCAGAACGCGGTGCTGGAAGAGGCCGCGCGCGGGCGCGACCTGCTGGTCTCCTCGCAGACCGGGTCGGGCAAGACCATCGCCTACGGGCTCGCGATCGGGGAGACGCTGCTGGACGGGGCCGAGCGCCTGGGGCCGGCGGCCGAGCCGCTGGCGCTGATCATCGCGCCGACGCGCGAATTGGCGCTGCAGGTGCAGCGCGAGCTGGCCTGGCTGTATGCTCAGACCGGCGCGCGGGTGATCTCCTGCGTCGGCGGCATGGATCCGCGCCGCGAGGCGATGCTGCTCGACGAGGGCGCGCATATCGTCGTCGGCACGCCGGGCCGCCTGCGCGACCATATCGAGCGCCGCCGTCTCGACGTCTCGGCGCTCAAGGCCGTCGTGCTGGACGAGGCCGACGAGATGCTCGATCTCGGCTTCCGCGACGATCTCGAATTCATCCTGAAGACGACGCCGGAGGGCCGCCGCAGCCTGCTGTTCTCGGCGACCTTCCCGAAGGCCATCGTCCAGCTCGCCCAGAGCTACCAGACCGATGCGCTGCGCATCGAGGTGGAAGCCGCGCGGCGGGGCCATGCCGACATCGCCTACAAGGCCGTGCGCTGCTACCCCAAGGAGGCGGAGCTCGCCGTCGTCAACCTGCTGCGCTTCCACGATGCGCCGGTGGCGCTCGTCTTCTGCAACACCCGCAATGCGGTGCGCCATCTGGAAGCGATCCTGCTGGAGCGCGGCTTCACTGCCGTCGCGCTGTCGGGCGAACTCGGCCAGAACGAGCGCAACGCCGCGCTGCAGGCGCTGCGGGACGGGCGGGCGCGGGTCTGCGTCGCGACGGATGTCGCGGCGCGCGGCATCGACCTGCCGGGGCTCGACCTCGTCATCCATGCCGAGCTGCCGAACGATTCCGAGGTGATGCAGCATCGCTCCGGGCGCACCGGCCGTGCCGGCAACAAGGGCGTCTCCGTCCTGCTGGTGCCGCCCTCGCGCCGCCGCAAGGCCGAGCGCCTGCTGATGGAAGCCAAAGTGGAGGCCGAGTGGATCGGCCCGCCGACGGCCGAGGAGATCCACGCGCTCGACCAGGAGCGGCTGCTGAAGGACCCGATGCTCTCCGGCGAGGATGCCGAGGAGGATGCCGGCATGATCGAGGCGCTGATGGCGGGCCGCGAGGCGCGCGACATCGCCGCCGCGCTGGTCCGGCTCTATCGCTCGCGCCTGCCCGCCGCCGAGGAGGCCGGCGATCCCGGCTTCGGCCGCGAGATCCAGCGCGCGCCGCGCGCGGATGGCGACTATGCCGGCAAGCGTGCCTTCGGCGCCGGTCGCGGCGAGGAGGGCGAGGGCGACAAGCCCCGCCGTGCCGGGCCGCGCGGCGATACGGTCTGGTTCCGGCTGAATATCGGCAGGCGGGACGGCGCGGATCCGCGCCAGCTGCTGCCGATGCTCTGCCGCCGGGGCAAGATCACGCGCGACGAGGTCGGGGCGATCCGCATCTTCGACCGCGAGACCAAGGTCGAAATCGATGCCGAGGCGGCCGAGCGCTTCTACGAGCTGGCGCAGGGCGCCGACCGCGACAAGGTGACGATCGAGCCCGTGACCGGCGAGGAGGAGCGGCGCCCCGCCAAGCCCTTCGCCGACAAGCCCAATCACGCGCCCGCCCCGCAGCGGCGCGAGCGCGAGGGCGGCGAGGCGCGTGGTTTCGAAAAGAAGCCCTATGAGCGTAAATCCTTCGGCAAGCCGGCCGGCGAGGGCAGGGCGTCCTATGAGGGCCGGCAGAAATCCTATGAAGGCAAGGCAAAGCCCATCGCCGAGCGCTCCTACGACCCGGTGCGCAGCGACAGGGACGTCTCCGACCCGAACGTCTCCTTCCGATCGGGCCCCAGGCCTTCCGGCGAGAAGAAGCCATTCACCGGCGCCAAGAAGGCCTTCGGCGATAAGAAGGCTTTCGGGGAGAAGAAGAGCTTCGGCGACAAGCCCTTCGCCGGCAAGGGCAAGGATGGCGGGAAGAGCTACGGCGCCGGCGGCGATCGCGGCGGCGCCAAGCCCTTCAAAAGCAAGAAGCCCCGGCGCGACGACCGGGGCTGATCTCGGCTTTGAGGCGTGGCTCGCGCCACGCCTTCGCTCAGCGCAGGCCGAGGAAGGACAGGATCGCGAGAACGACGACGATCAGTCCGACGATGTAGATGATGTTGTTCATGGATGCCCCCGAAACGGATGGGCCGAACCGGCCCGTGGTGCTCCATGAACCGCGATTGCCGCCGAAAAGTTCCTGTCCTGCCATGATTGCCGGGGCTCCCGGCGCCTGTCGGGCAACAGCCTCCTGACCTTCCGCGTCGGGCGCTTCTCGCCTAATGCTGTCGCCATGAGCGAGACCGACGACAGCGCCCCCTCCCCAACACCTGTCGCCGAGCTGACGCCGCGCCGGGCCAAGCTCGAGCACAAGCGGCTGGCTGCCGAGGTGCAGGCGGCCAACGACGCCTATTTTCAGGACGACCAGCCAATCCTCGACGATGCGAGCTATGACGCGAAGCGTCAGCGGCTCGTGGCGCTGGAGGAGGCATTTCCGGAGCTGAAGGAGGCCAGCGGCGTCTCCGGCAAGGTCGGCGCCAGACCGTTGGGCAAATTCGCCAAGATCCGGCACCGCGTACCGATGCTTTCGCTCGACAATGCGTTCTCCGACGAGGCGGTGGCCGAGTTCGCGGCGCGCGTGTACCGCTTCCTAGGCCGCAAGGAGGAGGCGGGCATCGCCTTCACCGCCGAGCCCAAGATCGACGGGCTGTCGCTCTCGCTGCGCTACGAAAAGGGCGAGCTGGTCTCGGCCGCGACGCGCGGCGACGGCGAGGAGGGCGAGGACGTCACGGTCAATGCCCGCACCATCGCCGAAATTCCCGAGCGGCTGGCGGGGACGTACGTGCCGGAGATCGCCGAGGTGCGCGGGGAGGTCTATCTCGGCCATGCCGATTTCGCCGGCATCAACGAGCGCCAGCGCGAGAAGGGGCTGGCGGAATTCGCCAATCCCCGCAATGCCGCCGCCGGCTCGCTGCGCCAGCTCGATGCGAGCATCACCGCCTCCCGGCCCTTGCGCTTCTTCGCCTATGCCTGGGGCGAGATGCCGGTGCTGCCGGCCGAGACGCAGAGCGGTGTCGTCGAGGCCTTCGCGCGCTGGGGCTTTCGCACCAATCCGCTGATGAAGCGCTGCGAGAGCGTCGCCGAGATGATCGCGCAATACCGGCTGATCGAGAGCCAGCGGGCGACGCTCGGCTACGATATCGACGGCGTGGTCTACAAGGTCGACGACCTCGCTCTGCAGGCGCGGCTCGGCTTCGTCTCTAGGGCGCCGCGCTGGGCGATCGCGCATAAATTCCCGGCCGAGCTGGCGACGACGATCCTCGAAGCCATCGATATCCAGGTCGGCCGCACCGGCGCGCTCTCGCCGGTGGCGCGGCTCAGGCCCGTCACGGTCGGCGGGGTCGTCGTGACCAATGCGACCCTGCACAACGAGGATTACATCCGCGGCTATGATTCCAAGGGCGAGCGCATCCGTGATGGAGAGCCGCCGGATATCCGCGTCGGCGACACGGTGACGGTGAAGCGGGCGGGCGACGTGATCCCGCGTGTCGAGGCGGTGGACCTGTCGAAGCGGCCCGCTGATGCGAAGCCTTACGAGTTTCCGACCCATTGCCCGATCTGCGGCAGCGAGGCGGTGCGCGAGCACAATCCGCGCACGGGCAAGGAGGATGCCGTGCGCCGTTGCACCGGCGGGCTGATCTGCGCGGCGCAGACCGTCGAGCGGCTGAAGCATTTCGTCTCGCGCGATGCCCTCGACATCGACGGGCTCGGCGACAAGCAGATCGAGTTCTTCCACAGCGATCCGGATCTGCCGGTCACGGAGCCGGCCGACATCTTCACCCTGGCCGTGCGCGATGCCGCCCATCCGCTGAAGAAACTCAAGGCCAAGGAAGGCTTCGGCGCGCAGAGCGTGGCCAAGCTTTTCGAGGCGATCGAGGCTGCGCGCAAGCCGCCGCTCAACCGCTTCATCTTCGGGCTCGGCATCCGGCATGTCGGCGAGATCAATGCGCGCTTGCTTGCGCGTCATTACGGCTCCTTCGCCGCCCTGCGCGAGGCTCTCGCCGAGGCGGCCGATCCGTCATCGCCCCAGCGGCAGGAACTCGACGCGATCGACGGCGTCGGGCCGACGGTCGTGGAAGCCCTGCTGCAGTTCTTCGGCGAGCCGCACAATCAGGAGATGCTGAACCGGTTGCTCGGAGAGGTCGATCCGCAACCTCTGGAGGCAGTCGTGACGACGAGCCCCGTCGCCGGCAAGATCGTGGTCTTTACCGGGGCGCTGGAGCGGATGACGCGGGACGAGGCCAAGGCGATGGCCGAGCGGCTGGGCGCGAAAGTCGCGGGCTCGGTGTCGTCCAAGACCGATCTGCTGGTGGCCGGCCCCGGCGCCGGTTCCAAGCTCAAGGACGCCGCCAAGCACAATGTCGAGGTGATCGACGAGGCCGGCTGGTTCGATCTCGTCGGCGGGTGAGGGGGGCTATTCGGCTGCGGCCGGGTTGCCGGGCAGCGCCCTTCTGTCCACTGCCTCGGTCTTCCCGGTCACCCTCGCCTGGCTCGGTGCCAGGCCGGTGATGCGCTTGAAGGCGCGGCTGAAGGAGGCTTCCGACTCGTAGCCGAGGCGCTGCGCGACGACGCCGATGCGCAGCCTGTCGGCGGCGAGCCATTGCCGCGCCTGATGCATCTTGACCTGCGCGACGTAGCGAGCCGGCGTCTGGCCGACGACCGCGGCGAAGCGCTCGGCGAAGCCGGAGCGCGAGGCGCCCATCAGGCTCGCCAGAGCCTCGACCGTCCAGTCGCGCGTCGGCTCCAGATGGATCGCGGCCAGCACCCGCCCCAGATGCGGATCGCGTGCCGCGGCGACCCAGCCGATGCCCTCTCCGCAGCCCTTCTCGATCCAGGTCCGGATCAGCGCGGCGGCGACGACGTCGGCCAGCCGGGTGACGATTCCGGCCGAGCCGACCCGGTCGAGCGTGAGTTCGCAGGTCATGGTCGCGAGCAGGCTGGGGATCGCGGGTTCGTGCATGGCGAGGTCATGGACCCACATCAGGTTCGGCATCATCCGCAACAGCGGATGGTCGGCATCGAGATTGAAGGCGAGGTTGCCGCCGAAGAGCAGGGTTTCGAGGCCGTCGCCGCCGCCTCGGGTTTCGGCGATGGCGCAGCAGAGCGGGGTGCGCGGGCATTGCGAGAAAGGGGCGGCCTCGGCCTCCGGCGCGCTCGCGAGACGGTGCGCGGTGCCGCGGGGAAACAGCACCGCATCGCCCGGCGCCAGCGCGACCCACCGGCCCGAGGGCTCGCGCAGCCAGCAGGGGGCCTCGGTGACGAGATGGAAATAGGCCGCGCTCTGGGCCGGGAAATCCAGGCCCCAGGGCGCCTTCATCCGGCACTTCGTATAATCGACGCCTTCCAGCCGCAGGCCGAGCAGCATCTGCGAAAGCGGGTCACGGTCGTTGGACGAATGATCAAGCATCATGGCGTTTCTAGCATGGAAGCTCCAGAGTTCCATCGCTAACTCTGTCGCACCTTCCCTTCGGAGCCCATCCCGATGTCCGATGCGATACCCGCTCATTCCGCCCGCGGCGCCTTCGAGGATGCCCCCACCGGTGCCGCCGCCTGGCCGGCGGTGCTGTCGCTCAGCCTCGGCGTCTTCGCGCTGGTGAGCATGGAGTTCCTGCCCGCGAGCGTGCTGACCTCGATCGCGGGCGACCTTCGGATCAGCCTCGGCGCCGCCGGGCAGACGGTGACGACCACCTCGCTGGTGGGCGTCGCCTCGGCGCTGCTGACGCCGATCGTGACACGGCGCTTCGATCGCCGCTTCGTGCTCTGGGGGCTGATGGCTTTGCTGGCGCTCTCCAACATCGTCACCGCCTTCGCCACCGGCTATGTCATGCTGCTGGCTGGGCGTTTCCTGCTCGGCATCAGCCTCGGCGGGTTCTGGTCGATGGCGCCGGCGCTGACGCCGCGGCTGGTGCCGGCCGACAAGGTGCCCCGCGCGCTGGCGCTGATCTCGGCCGGCGTCTCGGCCTCCTTCATCGCGGCCGGGCCGCTCGGCGCATTTCTCGATGCGGCGATGGGCTGGCGCAACGTCTTCCTGCTGGGGGCGGTGGTCGCGCTCGCCGCGCTGATCATGCAGATCATCAGCATGCCGCGCCTGCCGGCGCAGGCTGTGGCGGCCTTCGGCACGCTCGGCATCCTGCTCGGCCGAGGCAGCGTGCGCTTCATGCTGCTCGCCATCCTCCTGGTGATCTCCGGCCAGTTCACCGGCTTCACCTATGTGCGCCCCTTCCTGGAGCAGGTGCCGCAATTTTCTGTCGCGGCGATCACGCTGGTGCTGTTCGGCTATGGGCTCGGCAATGTCGTCGGCAATTTCGTCGGCGGAGTGGTGGCCGGGCGCGGCATCAAGCTCGCTCTGCTGAGCTTTGCGCTGATTGCGGGATTTTCGGCAGCGCTGCTGCTCGGCTTCGGCACGCTGGCTGCGGTCGCGGCGGCGGCGGTCGCGCTGTGGGGCTTCGCCTTCGGCTTCGCGCCGGTCGGTTTCCAGAGCTGGATGATGCGGATCGCGGGCGATCACCCGGAGAGCATCAGCGGGCTGGTGACAGCCGCCTTCCTCGTCGCCATCGCCAGCGGCGCTGTTCTCGGTGGCCTCATCGTCGATCATGCCGGCGCCTCCGCCCCAATCGCCTATCTGGGGGCGGCGATGCTGGCCGGCGCCCTGCTGATCGGCGTGATCGGCAAGGAGCCCGAGCCGCATTGAGCCTGCTGGCCGGCACGATCGGGCGCGTGATGCGCCCGATCACTTTTCTTCAAGACAGGGCCGGCGGTATCTGCGCTAACCTGCCGTCATGCAGCTGATCACGCAGGAACAGGCCTTGTCGCAAACGCCGCTTCGAGCGGATGAGCGCGCGCATCTGTTCGCAGCGCGGCGCTTCGATGGGCTGGAATTCCTGGCCGCGACCTTCCGCACCCACGCCTATGCGCCCCATGCTCACGATACCTATGCGATTGGGACGATCGAGCAGGGGTGCGAGGTCTGGCGCGCGCGCGGGCAGACGCTTCACGCGGTGGCGGGCGATATCGTTCTGAACCACCCGCTCGACGTCCATGACGGGGCGCCGAGCGATGGCGGCTATCGCTACCGTATGAGCTATCCCTCGCTGGAGCTGATGAGCGAGCTCGCCGCCTCGCTGACCGGCCGCGACGGCGTCGGCACGCCCTTCTTCCGCGATCCCGTCGTGCATGATCCGGAAGGGGCGGCGCTGTTCGCGCGGGCGCACCGCCTCCTCGAGGAGGGGGGCGACGCGCTGGCAGGGGAGGAGGCGCTGCTGCGCGCCTTCGGCGCCATGCTGGCGCGCCATGCCGATCTCAGCGTCGTGTCGGTCGGCCGCGAGGATGGTCCCGTCGCGCGGGTGAAGCGGGTGATCGAGGCCCGCTATGAGGAAGACCTCGCTCTGGCGGATCTCGCACGTCTCGCCGGCCTGCCGCGGCACCATCTCATCCGCGCCTTCCGGCGTGAAACCGGGCTGACCCCCCATGCCTATCTCGTCGATGTGCGGGTGCGGCGGGCGCGAGAGCGGCTGCGCCGCGGCGAGACACCTGGCGAGGTCGCGGCCGCGACCGGCTTCTGCGACCAGCCGCATCTGACCCGTGCCTTCAAGGCGCGGCTCGGCGTCACGCCCGGCGCCTTCCGCGCCGCCCACGCCGGCTGAGCCGGTCTTCCGAGAACCCTTCATGTCCACGATGCGAGACGATGTCAGGCGCGGCCTGAGCGATATCTGGCCGGCTGCGGTCGCGGCGGCGCCGATCGGGCTGCTGTTCGGCGCGGTGGCGGCGGGCAAGGGCCTTTCGCCGCTCGAAGTCTTCCTGATGAGCGCAATGGTGTTCGCAGGCGGGGCACAATTCGCCGCGATCGAACTCTGGGCCCAGCCGGCGCCGGTGGCGGCGCTGGTGTTCTCGACGCTGCTGATCAACGCCCGCCATGTGCTGATGGGCGCGTCGCTGGCGCCCAAGCTGACGGGCTTCAGCCGCGGGCAGAAACTGCTGGGCCTCTATTACATGGCGGACGAGAACTGGGCGCTGGCCGAGAAGCGGGCGCGCACGCACCGGCTGACTCCGGCCTATTGGTTCGCGATGGTGGTGCCCTTCGTGCTGGGCTGGCTGACCAGTTCGACGCTGGGTGCGGTGATCGGGGCCGTGCTCGGCGATCCCAAGCGGCTGGGGGCCGATTTCGCCTTCACGGCACTGTTCATCGCGTTGGTCGCGGCCTTCTGGAAGGGCCGGGTGACGTTCTGGACGGTGGCGGCGGCCGGCATCGCCTCGGCGGTGACCTACCGGTTGGCGGGCCCGCCCTGGCATGTCGCCACCGGGGCTCTCGCCGGGCTGGCCGCAGCCTGGCTCGCCGCGGGCGACGCGCCCACCCCGCCGCTCGCCAAACCCGTCATCGTCGACGAGGCCGGACCATGAGCGTCGATCCGATCAACCTCCTCGCCTTCCTCGGCATGGCTGTCGTCACCTATGCGACGCGGCTCGCCGGTCTGGCGCTCGCCGGGCGGCTCGACCTGTCGCCCCGCGCGCAGGCGGCCTTCGACGCCATTCCGCCGGCCGTGCTCGTCTCAGTGATCGCGCCGAGCGCTCTGGCGACAGGCTGGGCCGAAACGGCCGCCGCAGCGATCGCGGCGCTGGCCGCGACGCGGCTGCCGCTGCTGGGCGTGGTGGCGGTCGGGGTGGTGGCGGTGGTGTGTTTCAGGACGCTGGGGTGAAACTCACTCGCGGATGATTTGATTGACTGCAACCACGACACCGCGACCGCTCATGGCCATGTTGTATTTCCGCGAGAGAGCCGCTTTCAGCTGCGGTTCCGCAACGGCGATCTTGGCCTTGATATCGGCCGAGGCGCCGATATCCGACTTGCGTTGAAAGATGATGTCTCCCGTCTTGATCGCCAAAACCTGATAGCGTGCCCATTTCTGGCGCGAGATGTTCGCACGCCAGTCGGGACACTTGCCCTTGAATGCCCGGCCTTTGAAAATGTTCTGAGCATCTTGATAGCTGATGCTGCGGTTGACGACGTTGGTCAGCTTGTATTCGTAATAATCGCTGATATTTCCGCTCAAGCCTAAATCAACAAAGATGTTTTTGATGCCGCTGAGAGCGGCTGTTCCGTCAAGCTGAGAGGAAAGGTCGATATCGACCTGGACCGCATCCGCAGGTGTCACGCCATAGTTGGCAAGCGTGACCTCGCAGAGTTCTTCTAGGTTGACGGGTTTTGAACTGTCGTCGGTCGCAACTTCCCGAGCGAAGTAAAGCGAGCCCACATTGATGCCGGCCCGGGCCGGGCGAAGCTCGCGGCCGCCGAGAAGTTCGCGTCCGCCGGCCGGTATGCTGATGTCGGGCGACGTCGAAGAACTGCACCCTGCGGCCAAAATCGCCAGCGCCAGACCTGCCAACTGCTTGATCATCGCCACCCCCATAAGTCGATGTCGAGGATGGTAATGCAACTTATAGTTGCGTCAATGCCGTTCTCTTCTCACAGAGGTTTGCATGCCTCTTCCAGCCAGGCCTTCGCCTCGCCCTCGACCAGCGGGCCGATCTTTTCGAGCACCGTGGCGTGATAGGCATCGAGCCAGGCGATCTCCCCGGCGTCGAGCAGGGTCTCGTCGATCAGCGCCCGCTCATAGGGGCACCAGGTGATCGTCTCGAAGCCGTAGATGGTGCGTTCCGCGCCCGGGATCTGCCGTTCCTCGACGACGATCAGGTTCTCGATGCGGATGCCGTAATGGCCCTCCTTGTAGTAGCCGGGCTCGTTGGAGAGGATCATGCCCGGCTCCAGCGGCGTGGTGCCGAGCTTGGAGAGCCGCTGCGGCCCCTCATGGACGGAGAGATAGCTGCCGACGCCGTGGCCGGTGCCGTGGTCGAAATCGAAGCCGCCCTGCCAGAGCGGAAGCCGCGCGAAGGCGTCGAGCTGCGCGCCCGAGGTGCCCTTGGCGAAGACCAGCCGCGAGATCGCGACATGGCCCTTGAGCACGCGGGTGTAGCGGTCGCGCATCTCCGCCGTCGGCTCGCCGATGACGATGGTGCGGGTGATGTCGGTGGTGCCGTCCTCGTATTGCGCGCCGGAATCGACGAGGAAAATGCCGGGCTCCAGCTTGCGGTTGCTACTTTCCGTGACGCGGTAATGCGGCAGGGCCGCGTTGGGGCCGGCGCCGGCGATGGTCGTGAAGGACACGTCCTTGAGCAGGCCGGTGCGCAGACGTTCCTGCTCGAGCGCGGCGACGGCGTCGATCTCGGTCAGGCCGCCTTTCGGCGCCTCGCGCGCGAGCCATGAGAGATAGTTCGTCATCGCCGCGCCGTCACGCAGATGGGCGGCGCGGGTGCCGGCGAGTTCGGCGGGGTTCTTGCGAGCCTTCATCAGCGCGATCGGATCGGCTCCGGCATCGGGCGTGCCGCCGGCTTCGCGGATGAGGGAAGCGAGGGCCGAGGCAGCGGTGGCCGCGTCGAGCCGCACCTTCGCGCCGGCCTCGCCGAGCCGCTTCAATGCGGATTCGAGAGTGGCGGGCGGGGCGATCTCGCCGACGGCGCCGATCGCATCGCCCGCCTCGTTGGTGATCTTCTCCGGCGCAAGAAACACGCCGGGACGTCCCTCGCGCGGCACCAGCGCATAGCCGAGCGGCAAAGGCGTGTGCTCGACATCGCCGCCGCGGACATTGAACAGCCAAGCCAATGCATGCGGATCGGAAACCACCAGCGCATCGACCTTGGCCTCGGCGAGCGCCACCTTGATGCGCTCGAGCTTGGCGGCGCTGTCCTCGCCCGCCAGATCGGCGCCATGCGCCTTGACGGGGGCGGCCGGCGGGGCCGGGCGGTCCACCCAGAGCGCGTCGATGGGGTTGGGCGAGACCGGGACGAGTTCGCCGCCAGCAGCGGCCACGGCCTTCTCCAGCCGGGCGACGCCGTCGACCGTGTGCAGCCAGGGATCGTAGCCGAGCCTGCCGCCGGCCGGCAGGTTCTGCTCGATCCAGCGCTCCATCGGCGTCTCTTCCATGCGCACCGGCCTGACGATCGCCGTATCGGTCTGTGCCGCCGACTGGATGGTGTAGCGCCCGTCGACGATCAGCGCCGCCTTGTCGGCCAGCACGACGGCATTGCCGGCCGAGCCGGTGAAGCCCGTCAGCCAGGCGAGACGGGCCATATGGGCCGGCACATATTCGCCCTGATGTTCGTCGGCACGCGGCACGACGAAGCCGGCCAGCCCCTGCGCGGCAAGGGCCCGTCGCAATGCTGCGACCCTTCCGGCGACCTTCGCAGGGTCGCTCGGCTCGGAAAAGGACTGGAAGCGGCAGCGCGGTAGGGCAGAATCGGTCATGATCTCATCCGGAATGGCCGCGCATCCTCGCCTCGACCGGGTTGGAGCGCCAGTCCTTCGCAAAGATCGGCCTGCCGGGTGCGCATGCAGGGCGTGATTGCATGCTGGGCAATTCGCCTGCTTGCTATGCAGCGCTGAACATTCCTTAACGCAGATCAAAGTTCGCCATGCGCTTATCGCATGTTGTGCATCTGCGAACTGTTCTTCTCGCAAGTGCGAGATCATCATACCTTCGTCGCATAAGAATTGAGGAAGCGACCGGGACCACCCTTCGCTTTTCGGAGATGGACCGATGACCTACGTCCTGAACAATGCCGAGTTGCTGCCCGCCGCCGAAGCCCAGCGTGCCGCGCCGGCCCGCGAAGGCCTTCTGTCGCGCATCTTCACCGCCATCATCAACAGCCGCCTGCGCAGCGCCGAGCGCGAGCTTCGCGCCCGCCACCTGATGCTCAACGAGGCCGGCATCGTGATGGGCGGCATTCCGTTCGCGACCGTCGCGGCCGACGACAAGCTGCCCTTCAACCGCTGACCGTTCCCCGCCTCGCCGCGCCGGCTTCCGCCGGCGCCGTCGACGAGGCCTTTGCGAGGAGTTTCACCATGATCGCCCTAGTCAAGCATGTCTTCGAGATGGTCGCCGACACGGCCAAGTTCATCGTTGCCGTCTGGCACGACGCCCGCAGCCTGCAGGCCGAGACCGAGGCCCGTTACGGCCATCTCGGCTACTGAGTTTGCAGGAAGCCGGCGTCTTTCGCCGGCGCTTCCGCTCAGAAGGGGCGGCGTGGCCTGGGGGCTGCGCCGCCCTTTTTCATGACCAGCGTCGCCCAGCCGTCGCGCAGCGACTGGCTGGAGAGCGCAATGCCCTGGTGGCGATAGGTCGAGACGATGCCGGGCACGTCCATTGCGAGCAGGCCCGAGAGGATCAGGGTGCCGTCCGCCGCCAGCACGCGGGCGAGGGTCGGCGCCATGCGCCTCAGCGGGCCGGCGAGAATGTTGGCGAAGACCAGGTCGAAATGGCCGGCGCGGTTCGCCTTGGCGTGGCGCAGGCCCGGGGCGACATAAAGGTCGAGCGCCTGCGGCGCGTGGTTGAGGCGGGCATTATGCGCCGAGACCTCGACGGCGACGGCATCGATATCGCCTGCGACGACCCTGCGCCTGATCTGCTTGGCCAGCGCCAGGGCCAGAATGCCCGTGCCGGTGCCGACATCGAGCCCGTGGCGCGGGCGGCGCTTCTTCAGCTCGGCGTCGAGAGCCAGAAGGCAGCCGGAGGTTGTGCCGTGATGGCCGGTGCCGAAGGCCAGCGCGGCCTCGATCTCGATCGCCACGTCGTTGATGCGCACCGCCTCACGGTCATGCGCGCCATGGACGAGGACGCGGCCGGCGCGCACGGGCTTGAGGCCGTCGAGGCTGTTCGCCACCCAATCCTTGGTGTTGACGGTGGTGAAGGGCGTGTCGTCGACGAGATCGCCCACGATCGGGCGCAGCAGATCGCGCACCGCCGCCTCGTCCGGCGGGTTGGCGAAGTAGATCTCGACCTTCCAGGGAGTGTTCATCGAGAGCGTGGTGATGCCCTGCTCGATCTCGAAGGCCGAGATCGCGGTCTCGGTCGGGTCGAAGACCTCGCCGAGCAGCTCGGTCAGGGCCCGGGCGTTCTCGCCCGAGGTGGAGAGTTCGAGGACGGTCGCGACCGTCGCGGGGAGGAGGCCTTCGCGCATCGGGCGCCCATAGCAGTGCGCTGCGCGGTTGTCATGCCTCGGAAAGCCTCCTCGGAGCGTCTGTCACTGGAGCACCGGCAGGAAGCGGTGCTCCAGCATCATGGGGGTGGCCTACGACCCGTGCAGTGGTCAGTGCGTGCGGGCGCTCAGTGCCGCGAAGACCTGGGCGAAGCTGCCGTTGGCCTCGGCGAAGCGCAGCGGCTTGCAGCGCTCGACGATGACCTCCGTCGCCTCCGGCTGCGTTTCCAGAATGCTCATCACCTCCTCGGTGAATTCGGCGAGCGGCATCGCCTCCGGATCGCTGGCCTGATGCGGGCCGAGCAGCTCGGTCTGCACATAAGGCGGGGCGATCTCGATCACCTCGACGCTCGTGCCCTTGAGCTGCTGGCGCAGTCCCAGCGACCAGGAATGGATGGCGGCCTTGGTCGCCGAATAGGTCGGCGTCGCCGCCAGCGGCACGAAGGCGAGGCCGGACGAGACGGTCAGCACCGCCGCGCGCGGCTGCGCGATGAGATGCGGCAGCAGTGCCGTGGTGAGGCGGATCGGACCGAGGAGGTTGGTGGCGATCGTTTCCTCGGCGATGGCGAGGTTGTCGGCGGCGGGGACGTTCTCCGGCTTCATGATGCCGGCATTGTTGAGGACGACATTGAGGCTCGGAAAGCGTGCGACCACCTCGCGGGCGAAGCTCTCGATCCCGGCCTTGTCCTGAATGTCGAGCGTGATCGACTGCATGCCGGGATTGGCGGTGGTGACCTCATCCAGCGCGGCCTGGCGCCGGCCGGCGATGATGACGGTGTTGCCCTTGGCCTGAAGCGCCTCGGCCAGCGCCCGGCCGATGCCGGAGCCGCCGCCGGTGATGAGGATGGTGTTGCCGGTGATGTTCATCGCAAGGCCCTCTCGTGGTTGCGGGAGTGCAGATGGCGCCGCTACTCTTCAAACGAAAGAAGGCGCGTGGAAGTGCCATACGCACCAAAAGGAGAGTGTGCGATGCGAGCGATCCGGAACGCGGTCGAGGCCGTGCATGCGAATTACGCCGCGATGCCGGAGGTCAGCCCGGCGGTGGAGTCGCTGGTGCGGCAGGTGATCGCGCAGGTGGCGGACAAATGGACGATGCTGGTGCTGGAGGCGCTGGAGGAGCATGGCACGCTGCGCTTCAGCCAGATCGGCCGCGTGGTCGAGGGCATCAGCCAGAAGATGCTGACCAATACGCTGCGCGAGATGGAGCGCGACGGGCTCGTGACCCGCACCGTCCACCCGGTGATCCCGCCCCATGTCGATTACACGCTGACGGAGCTCGGCCGCGAACTCAGCGCCGCCTTCTGCGGCGTCTGGCTATGGGCCGAGACCTATCACGGGCAGGTCGCGGCGGCGCGGGCGGCGTTTCGCGAGCGGGAGAAGGGGTGAGGGTTGCTACCAACAGGGTCGCTAATTCGATCGAATTGGTTTTTTGGTCAAGTATACGTACATGCGCTTTGAAACGTATTCCGATATGAATTTCAAATGCTGCTCGGTGAAATAGTCACCTTCATTGCAACCGCTCTGCTTACAAGCTTCTTTTACCCAGGCGTCGATCATCAGGTGCTGGGAAACCTTTTGTCCGTGCTCCATGAGGTACCCTAGGCGTTCGGTCACGGGAGCCATCTCCGAGATGTCTAGGTTCCATTCGGCCGCTATCCAAGCCAATGGCAGGACCGCCTTTTCGTCAGCTGCAAGTTCATAAATCTTGTTGTCGTAAGGATTGGAGATAAGTGATTGCGTTCTGTTCGGCGGTGCCCCTGTGGCGCAAAGCAAAAAACGCCAGCCGATCGCGCCGTAAATGCGGAAATATCCGTAGACGGCTCCGGAAGCATCGCTCACGGCCTGAATTATATTGGGGTTGCTGCCGAACTCATCCGAACCATCGGAAGTGCTCTATAGTCGAGTTTGACGAGCTCCGTTGGGTCATCGGGCTTATCGCCATGCTCGATAAACTGCCTGATCTCATCGTAACGGGAGTGGGCTACTTCCTCACAGCCTACCAAGCGCGCCCATAAGACAAGCGCTGCCTTGGCCATCGATTGCTGCGACCGGCCGGCCCCAAACTGAAACTGGCCCCTGATTGATGGTGCGGGAACTATGGCATCGTTGCGCTTGTGATCGCGAAGGAGATCCACGCGGATCGCTTCGATGACTTCTGGCGCGGTGTGCCCCAAGTCTTTGGCGATAGCTCTCGCCGCATTGCCGATCAATTTCTGAAGTTCCGGCTCGCTAGTCGCCACGACGGCAATGTTGATCGCTTTGTCCTCTTTTTCTATCCTAACCTGCTTGCCTTCATGTCGAGGCTTCACCTGCATTCCAGGTCTTACATCGAAAGTTATGTCCTTGCTGCGCATGCCATGGATCGTCGGCGGCGTGCCGCCGTCGCCCGCGAGCAGGTTCCCGATGTTTCGGAGCATGGCTACGCTGTCGGCAAGATCTTGGTCTGGACCTCGGCCCATCCGCTCATTGCATTCAGAGCATATGATATTGCGAACCGTAGCTCTGCCGCCGAGTGAATTCAGCAATACATGCTCCGGCTTCGTACGGCCAATTATCAGACTTAAGCACAGTATACATCGTCGCTTAGGTTGTTCGACTGGCTCAGTCATTTGGGTAGCCTTTAAAGGATCGCGACGAGTTTTCCAGCCTGAGACGATGGAGATTAGCGGCGGATATCGAAGAATTATTCACCCCGCCTTCTGCACGAAGCTGTCCAGCACCATCTTCCGCCCGGCCTTGTCGAAATCGACCGTGAGCTTGTTGCCATCGACGCTCGCGACGGAGCCGGGGCCGAATTTGACGTGGAAGACGCGGGCGCCTTCGCCATAGGCGGATTCGCCGGTGGATTTGGCGGTCAGCTCGCCCTCGATCAGGAGCGGGCCGCGCTGGCGCTGGCCGCCGAAAGTGTTGCCTGACCCGAAGCCGCGCCCGCTCTCCGAGAAGCCGCTGCCGCCGCCGGCCTTCGCCCGGTTCTCCTGCGCGCGCTGCCAGCCCGGGGTGTTGTAGCTGGAGCCGAAGCTTTCCATGCGCTCGAAGCGGGAGGCGCCATAGCCGCCCTGGCCATAGGCGGTGGGCGCCTGTTCGACCTCGACATGCTCCTCCGGCAATTCGTCTATGAAGCGGGAGGGCAGGCTGGTCTGCCAGAGGCCGTGAATGCGGCGGTTGGAGGCGAAATAGAGCTTCAGTTTCTTGCGGGCGCGGGTGAGGCCGACATGGGCGAGGCGGCGCTCCTCCTCGAGGCCGGCGCGGCCGTTCTCGTCGAGCGCGCGCTGGTTGGGGAAGAGCCCTTCCTCCCAGCCGGGCAGGAAGACCGTGTCGAATTCCAGCCCCTTGGCAGCGTGCAGGGTCATGATCGAGACGCGGCGCTCGGCATCGCCATCGGCGACGTCCATCACCAGAGAGACGTGTTCGAGGAAGGCCGGCAGGTCCGGGAACTCGTCGAGGGAGCGGACGAGTTCCTTGAGGTTTTCCAGGCGCCCGGCAGCATCGGCCGAGCGGTCCTTCTTCCACATCTCGGTGTAGCCGCTCTCCTCCAGCACCAGCTCAGCGAGCTCGCCCTGCGGCATGTGCTCGGCGCGGGCGGACCAGCGGCCGAAGGCGTCGACCAGCTCGCGCAGCGAGGTTCGCGCCTTGGGCTTGAGCTCGTCGCTCTCCACCGCGGCACGGGCCGATTGCATCAGCGAGAAGCCGGTGGCGCGGGCATGGTTGTGCAGAAGCTGGATCGTCGCATCGCCGAGCCCGCGCTTGGGAACGTTGACGATGCGCTCGAAGGCGAGGTCGTCCGTCGGGGAGACGACGCAGCGCAGATAGGCGAGCGCATCGCGGATTTCGGCGCGCTCGTAGAAGCGCGGGCCGCCGATGACGCGATAGGGCACGCCGGCCTGGACGAAGCGCTCCTCGATCTCGCGCATCTGCGCGGAGATGCGAACGAGCACCGCGACCTCGCCGAGGTCGTGGCCCTTGGCCTGCATCGCCTCGATCTCGTCGGAAACCAGGCGCGCTTCCTCCTGGCTGTCCCAGGCGCCGGTGATCGTCACCTTCTCGCCGGGCTCGCCCTCGGTGCGGAGCGTCTTGCCGAGGCGGCCCTCATTGCGCGCGATGAGCTTGGAGGCGGTGGCGAGGATATGGCCGGTGGAGCGGTAGTTGCGCTCCAGCCGGATCACGGTCGCGCCCGGAAAGTCGTGCTCGAAGCGCAGGATGTTGTCGACCTCCGCACCGCGCCAGACATAGATCGACTGGTCGTCGTCGCCGACGCAGCAGATGTTGCGGCGCCCCTGCGCCAGCAGGCGCAGCCAGAGATATTGCGCGGTGTTGGTGTCCTGATACTCGTCGACGAGGATGTAGCGGAAGCGCTCGTGATAGGTCTGCAGCACGTCCGGATGCTCGCGAAAGAGCGTCAGGCAGTGCAGCAGCAGATCGCCGAAATCGACCGCATTGAGCGCGAGCAGCCGCTCCTGATAGGCGGCGTAGAGCTTGCCGCCCTTGCCGCCGCCAAACACGGCGGCCTCGCCCGCCGGCACGTCCTTGGGCGCCAGGCCCCGGTTCTTCCACGAGTCGATGAAGCCCGCCAGCATGCGGCCGGGCCAGCGCTTCTCGTCCAGCCCCTCGGCCTGGATCACCTGCTTCATCAGGCGGATCTGGTCGTCGGTGTCGAGAATGGTGAAGTCGCTGCGCAGGTCGAGCAATTCGGCATGTCGGCGCAGCAGCTTGGCCGATATGGAGTGGAAGGTGCCGAGCCAAGGCATGCCCTCCGCGACCGAGCCGACGAGATGGGCGACGCGCTCCTTCATCTCGCGCGCGGCCTTGTTGGTAAAGGTCACGGCGAGGATCTGGGAGGGGTAGGCGCGGCTGGTCGAGATCAGGTGGCCGATGCGGGTGGTGAGCACGCGGGTCTTGCCCGTGCCGGCGCCGGCCAGCACGAGAACCGGCCCGTCCGTCGCCTCGACGGCCTGGCGCTGCTCGGGGTTCAGCCCGTTGAGATAGCCGGCCGAGGGCTGCGCCGCGGCACGGGCGGCGAGACCGCCGGGGCGGGGCATCGGGGCCGAGGGGATTTCGTAATCGGACAAGGGCGCAAGCTGCTCGTGCGTGATTCGTTCTCACGGCAATATAGGAGGTGATTGGCGGGATTGCGCCTACCCTCGGCACTTTCGTGTGCAGTTATGGGCGCGGGCAGCGCAGGATCCCCTCTCCTTACAGGAGAGGGGATCCTGCGCTCTTCATGGATTTATCCGCCCTGTTCCGCCTCGAAAGTCATCGCCTCGCCGTTGATGCAGTAGCGCAGGCCGGTGGGCGGCGGGCCGTCCGGGAAGACATGGCCGAGATGGCCGCCGCAATTGGCGCAATGCACCTCCGTGCGGTGCATGCCGAAGCCATAGTCCTCCGAGGTGCCGACGGCTCCCTCCAACGGCTGGTCGAAGCTCGGCCAGCCGGTTCCGCTCTCGAATTTCTTGCCGGATTTGAAGAGCTTCTGGCCGCAGCCGGCGCAGGAGAAAGTGCCTGCGCGCTTTTCGTAGTTGAGGGCGCAGGAGCCGGCCCGCTCCGTGCCGTGGCCGCGCAGGATGCGGTACTGCTCCGGGGTCAGGCGCGCGCGCCACTCCGCATCGGTCAGCTGGAAGGGGAAGCTCTCCTGCTTCTTCTCGGCGCCGAACAGGCTGGACAGTCCCATCGCGATCTCCTCGTGTCGGCCGCGCCGCTCCCCGTGAGCGACGCCGCGTTTCGTCCTGGCCAATATGGCGATCGGCGGCCGAATTTTCAGCCCCGGCGTCCGGGCCGGCGCGTTCACGAAGGCGGGACCGCCACCGTTTCGTCGCCTCGCCCGACCCGCCGTCACCTCAGCGTCACGCGACTCCTCTAGGCGGCTCGCCACCTTGAGGGAGGAGACCCAAAGTGGCGCAGACGGCACGGACGGTTCGACGCACGACGACGCTGGAGTTGAGCACCGCGGTTCAGCGCAGCAAACCGCTGTCCAAGGCGGGGCTGCAGGAATGGCTGTTCACCCGCGCCTTTTCGGGCCTTGTCTATCCCCAGATCTGGGAAGACCCGGTGGTCGACATGGACGCGCTGTCGCTGAAGGCGGACGACCATGTCGTCGCCATCGCCTCGGGCTCCTGCAACATCCTATCCTATCTGACGGCGGCGCCGATCAAGGTCAGCGCCGTCGATCTCAACGGCGCCCATATCGCGCTCGGCCGGCTGAAGCTCGCGGCGCTGGCGCGCATGCAGAGCCACGCCGATTTCCTGCGCTTCTTCGGCCGGGCGGACGACAAGGCGAATGTCGCCTTCTACGACCGAGAAATCGCGCCGCATCTCGACGCCGTCTCGCGCAGCTACTGGGAGGGCAGGGGGCTCGACCGGCGCCGCCGCGTCAACCTTTTCGCCAAGGGCTTCTATCGCCATGGGCTGCTCGGCCGCTTCATCGGCACGGGCCATCTGCTGGCCCGGCTGCTGGGCGCCGACCCCAAGGCCCTGCTGGCGGCCCGCGATCTGGCCGAGCAGCGCGCGCTTTACGAGACGCATCTGGCTCCGGTGTTCCGGAAGCGGCTGGTGCGCTGGCTGGTGCGCCAGCCGGCCTCGCTCTACGGGCTCGGCATTCCGCCGGCGCAATACAAGGCGCTCGCGGCCGATGGCGATGACGGCATGCTCGGCGCGCTGCGGCTGCGGCTGGAGCGGCTGGCCTGCGACTTCCCGCTGAAGGACAATTATTTCGCGCAGCAGGCCTTCGGCCGGCGCTATGCGGAGGGCCCCGACGCGGCGTTGCCGCCCTATCTCCAGCCCCGCCATTTCGAGACGGTGAAGGAGCGGTCCGGGGCCGTCTCCTATCGCCAGGGCTCGGTGACGACCTGGCTCGAGGAGCAGCCCGCCAAGAGCTGCGACGCCTATGTGCTGCTCGACGCGCAGGACTGGATGAACGATGCCGATCTCACCGCGCTGTGGACGCAGATCACCCGCACGGCCAAGCCCGGTGCCCGGGTGATCTTCCGCACCGCGGCCGATGAGCGGCTACTGCCCGGGCGCGTGCCCGCGGCGGTCCTGGACCAGTGGCACTACGACGAGGCGCGCAGCCGCGAACTCTGCCGGCAGGACCGCTCGGCGATCTATGGCGGCTTCCACCTCTACACCCTGCCGGGAGCGGCCGCGTGAGTGCCGCCGAGGCCCCCGGAGAGGGGGCCGCCGCCGGGCTGATGGACAGCATCTACCGGCATCAGCGCCATATCTACGACGCGAGCCGGAAGTTCTATCTGCTCGGCCGCGACGGGCTGATCGCAGGGCTCGCGCCGCGTGCGCAGGATACGATCCTCGAGATCGGCTGCGGCACCGGGCGCAACCTCATCGGCATCGCCAGGCGCTATCCGGGCTGCGACTGCTACGGGCTCGACGTCTCGAGCGCGATGCTGGAGACGGCCCATGGCGCGGTCGAGCGTGCCGGTCTCGGCGGGCGGATCAGGCTCGCCCAGGCGGATGCGAGCGATTTCGACCCGCAGGCTCTGTTCGGCCAACCCGGCTTCGACCGGATCGTGATCTCCTACGCGCTGTCGATGATCCCGCCCTGGCAGGCGGTTGTGGCCGAGGCGATCGCCCGCCTGTCGCCGGGCGGCTCGCTGCACATCGTCGATTTCGGCGATCAGGCCGGCCTGCCTTCGGCCTTCAAGGCCGTTCTGCGGCGCTGGCTGGCGCTGTTCCATGTCACGCCGCGCGAGGATCTGCCGGCGGTGGTGCGGGCGCTGGCGGAAGAGGCCGGCGCGAGCTGCCAGGTCGAAGCGCCGTTCCGCGGCTATGCGGTGCGGGCGGTGGTGCGGAAGGCGTGAGCGGCGTCATGTTTGGGCCTGACCCGAGCATCTGACGACCAGGATGAGCTGGTTTACGAGATGGTCGGGTCAAGCCTGACCATTACACCGATCGTCAATGTCGCGTCTGGCCATCCTCGGCGTCGGCCATTTCCCGCTCGCCGACCTCGATGGCGCTCTTGTGCGGCATGCCGATGATGCGGCCGATGCTGGCCGGCAGCGGCATCCGGGTATGGGCGGCCTTCATCAGCGCCAGATTGGCGAGGATGTCCGGCGGGAAGGGCGTCACCTTGCGATCGACCATATCGACATGCAGCGACATGTTCTCGCTGGTGGCGGCCAGCCAGCCCTCATGGGCGTGGCGCATCTCCAGATAGTAATGCAGCCGCTTGTCGTCGAAGGTGATGAGCTGCGCGGTGATACGCACGAGGTCGCCTTCGGTCAGCTCGCGCTTGTAGAGGATGTGGCATTCGGCGGTGAAGGTCGAGGCCTGGCGGGTCTCGACGTAATGACGCGAGAGACCGACCAGCGAGAACACCTCGTCCACCGCCCGGTCGAAGAGCACATGGTAATAGGCCATGTTGAGATGGCCATTATAGTCGATCCATTGCGGCTCCACCCGCATCGCGGAGGAGACGAAGGGCGCAAAGAAGAGCGCCGGGGCGCGTGTCTCGGTCTTCATGATCGCCTCCCGTGTCAGGCGCTTCGCTCAAGGCCGTGCGGCGAGAAATCCACTGCCCATTCCCTCATCGCTTGCTCTACTATGCATCAAATCGCTGCGGCGTCAGCCGTCCTTTCGGGCATCGCGACCGGAAGGGCGGGGGCTGTGGCCATTGGGTAACCCGAAGCGAATCGAAGCCTCTTCAACACCACTCCGAAAGCCGGAATCATCACGATGAGCCTGTCCGCCGTGTCGCTTCATGAACCCTCCGCCGCTGCCCCGATGCCGCCGCCGAAGGCGGCGATCGAGGCCGTGACGCAGGCGCTGGCCGCCCGCTTCGGCAACCGGCTCGTCACCAGCCTCGCCGTGCGCCAGCAGCATGGCCACACGCTCACCTGGATCCCGAACCTGCCGCCGGATGCGGTCGTCTTTCCGCAGAGTACGGAAGAAGTGGCCGAAATCGTGAAGATCTGCGCGGCCCATGGCGTGCCGATCATCGCCTTCGGCACGGGCACCTCGCTGGAGGGTCATGTCAACGCGATCCATGGCGGCGTCTGCATCGATCTGTCCCAGATGAAGCGGATCATCGCGGTCCATGCCGAGGATCTCGACGTGGTGGTGGAGGCCGGCGTCACCCGCAAGGAGCTGAACGAGCATCTGCGCGACCAGGGGCTGATGTTCCCCATCGATCCGGGCGCCGACGCCTCGATCGGCGGCATGGCGGCGACGCGGGCCTCCGGCACCAATGCCGTCCGCTACGGCACGATGAAGGACAATGTGCTCGCGCTGAAGGCGGTGATGGCCGACGGCTCGATCGTCCGGACCTCGACCCGCGCCCGGAAGACCTCGGCCGGCTACGACCTCACCCGCCTGCTCGTCGGCTCGGAAGGCACGCTCGGCATCATCACCGAGATCACGCTGAAGCTGCACGGCATCCCCGAGGCGATCGCCGCGGGCGTCTGCCCCTTCCCCTCGATCAAGGCGGCCTGCGACACCGCGATCCTGACGATCCAGACAGGTATTCCGGTGGCGCGGATCGAGCTGCTCGTCGAAATCATGATCAAGGGCTTCATCCTGCATTCCAAGCTCGGCCTGCCCGAGGTGCCGATGCTCTTCGTCGAATTTCACGGCACCGAGGCCTGGGTGAAGGAGCAGTCCGAGCGCTTCGGCGAGATCGCGACCGATTGCGGCGGCGGTCCCTTCGACTGGGCGACGAAGGCCGAGGACCGCACGCGGCTGTGGGAGGCGCGGCACAACGGCTACTGGGCCGGCCGGGCGCTGCGGCCCGGCGCCGATACGCTGGCGACCGATGTCTGCGTGCCGATCTCGGCGCTGGCCGAGTGCGTGGAGGAGACCAAGCGCGACATCGAGGCGAGCGGGCTGATCGCGCCGATCGCCGGACATGTCGGCGACGGCAATTTTCACACCCAGCCGCTGGTTGACCTGTCGGACCCGGACGAGGTCGAGCGGGTTCAGGGCTTCATCGACAGGCTGGTCAAGCGGGCGCTGGCGATGGGCGGCACCTGCACGGGCGAGCATGGCGTCGGACAGAAGAAGATGAAGTATCTCGAACTGGAGCATGGCGCGGAGGCGATGGCGGTGATGCGCACGCTCAAGCGCGCGCTCGATCCGCAGAACATCCTCAACCCCGGGAAAATCGTCGCGATGTGACGCTGTTGCGCCTTGCGCCCGGCAAGCGCTTGCTGAAATCTCCGAAGCTGGCGTCATTTGCGGGCTGCATCCGGCACGCGAGGTCACACAGCCGTCATCGCGGAACGCGAAGCGACGACGCGATGCAGGCAGACCCAGTGAACCGCTCTGGTTGGGGTCCCCTGGATCGCTTCGCTTCGCCCGCAATGACGGATGACGACATGATGGCGCGACGACAGGGGCATAAAGCGGAATTTGCGTGAGAGTCTGACCGTTCTCGCCGGCCTTCTCGTGCTGGCGCTGCTGGCGGCCCTGATCGGGCCGGGCTTCGTCGACTGGCGTAGCTACCGGCCGCAATTCGAGGCCAGGCTCACCGAGGCGCTCGGCTTCGAGACGTCGATCGACGGGGACATCCAGCTGCGGCTGCTGCCTTCGCCACGCATCGGCCTCGGCCAGGTCAGGATCGGCGATCCGCGAAGCGGCGACAGCTCCGTCACGATCGAGCGTACGGTGGTCGAGCTGGCGCTGGCGTCGCTGGCGCGCGGGGAGTTCCGCTTCGCGCAGGCGAGGCTTGAGGGGGCGACGGTCACGCTCGCCGCGAATGAGGACGGGGCGATCCGCCTGCCTCCGCAAAAAGCCGCCGGCCTGCCGCCGCAGGCCAGCCTGGAGCGGCTGACGATCAGCCGCTCCGCCGTGATCTGGCGCGAGCCGGGCCGCGACCCCGTCACGGTCGTGCCGATCGCGGCCGAGGTTTCGGCGGTGACGCTGGCGGGGCCCTGGCGGGTCGAGGGGGAGGTCGCGGGCACCTCCTTCCGCGTCACGACCGGCGAAATCGAAGAGGGCGGCCGGCTGCGCGCCAAGGCCTTCCTCACCGGCGACCAGATGCAGTTCAGCTTCGACGGCGCGGTGCTGCTGGCGCGCCGGGCCGAGACCGTGGGGCTGGAGGCCGAGGGTGGGTTCACGCTGGCGCCGGGCGGAGCGGTCTCGCTCGCCGGCCGCCTCAAGGGGGGCGGCCGCCAGCTCGATCTGTCGGGGCTGACCCTCGACCTCGCCGGCGGGGCGGCGCGGCTGGAAGGGGAAGGGCAGTTCCTGCCGGCGAAGGGCACGGGCTCGCTGGCGCTGCGGGCCCGCCGGCTCGATGCCGACGCGCTGACGCAGGCCCTGGCGGATCGCAAAGGCTTCGAAAGGGCGCTCGCCGGCCTGCCGGGGCGCATCGATCTCGGGCTGGATCTGGACCAGCTGATCTGGCGCGGCGAGGATATCTCCGCGCTCTCCTTGCGGGGCAAGCTGGATGATCGCGGGCTCGAAGAGGCGAATGCCTCGGCGCGATTGGCCGGCGCGCTGATCGGTTTTACCGGCTGGCTGGACGGCGATGGCGGTTTCGGCCGGGTCACCGTCAAGGCCGAGGATGCGCGGCGCGTCGCGCTCGTGCTGGGCCGCAACGGTCTCGATCCGGCGCTGACCGAACTCGTCGCCGGACTCGGGCGCATCGACGCCGACGCGCTCGGGCGCTGGAGCAAAGCCGGCCTCAGCTTCGAGAAACTGCTGGTCGCCGGCTCGTCGGGCCTGCGGATCGAGGGGGCGGGCGAACTTTCGCCGCAGCGCCTGGCCGCCACCGCGACGATCGGTGGGCTCGATCTCACCACGCTGCCGCCGGGCACGAGTCTGGCCGGCCTCGTCGGAGACCGCGAGATCGCCCTGTCCCTGACGCTGGCCCGAGCGCGCTTCCGCAACGCGCCGCCGGGACAGGCCTCGCTGGATCTCAAGCGCGAGGGCGCGAGCTGGCGGCTGAGCCGCCTGCGCGTCGAGGGTTTCGGTGGCGTCGATGTCAGCGGCGCGGGCGCTCTCCTGCCGGAGGGCGGCGAAATCGCGGGCCGCATCCGCGCGCCGCGCTTCGAGACTCTCGCAGCCCTGGCCGGGCCGCTGCTCCCGCCAGGCGTGAGCGAGGCGCTTTCCCGCGCCGGCGATGGGCTCTCGCGGCTCGACACCGCCTTCCGCCTGACGCGCGCGGCGAGCGGCGACACGGCTCTGGTGGCGGATGGAACGGCCGCCGCCGGCAAGCTCGCATTCGACGGGCGGCTCGACCGCGACGGCAGCTGGCAGCGCGCCCGGCTGAATTTCGATCTCGGCGACCGCCGCCAGGTCTTCGCGGCACTCGGCCTGCCGGTGCCGCAGCGGGGCGGGACGGGGCGCGTCAGCCTCGATCTCGGCGAGGGGCGACTGGCCGGCACCCTCGCCGGGCCCGGCCTGTCCGTCGCGATCGAGCCCGACGCGGCAGGCGCGGTGCTGACCGTGCAGGCCGACGGGCCGGGGCAGATCCTGCCCGAAGGCGCGGCGCGGCTGGTGCCCGATGCGGTGCTCGACATCCGAGCCCGGCTGCAGACCGGCGCTGAGGCGGTTCGCCTGGACGATCTCACCCTCCATCTCGGCGCAGCCAAGGCGAGCGGGACCCTCGTCCTGCCGCGCGAGGGGCGCGCGAGCGGGCGGCTGCAACTGGCCTCCGCCGATCTGAGGGCGCTGGTTTCCGCCGCCTTTGGGCCGGTTCCTCAGACGGCCGGGGCGATCTGGTCGACCGGCCGGTTCGGGCGCGTCGCCGAATGGCCCGATCTCGACCTCGGCATCGAGGCCGAGACTTTGGTGGCGCTGGACGGTGTCGCTCTCCAGAAGGCCCGCTTCACGCTGCGGGCCGATGCGGATGGGCTGCGGATCGAGGATATTGCGGGCGGCTACGGCGCCGGGCAGGTGGCCGGGCGGATGGCCCTGCGCCGCGATGGCGGGCTGGCGCAGCTCAATGGGCGGCTCGACCTCTCGAGCGTGGATCTCGCCGGACTGACCAGGGGGGCGCTCAGCGGCCGTCTTTCGGGCCGGATCGAACTCGGCGGCGCGGGCGAGAGCCCGGCCCGGCTCATCGCCGGCCTGTCCGGTGCCGGAAGTCTTGCCCTGTCGGATGCAAGGCTCGCGCGGTTCGATCCCCGCGCTTACGAGAGGATCATCGCCGGCACCGGCGAGGATGCTTCCGAAAGCGATGCGGCCCGGCTGCGCGACCGGCTGGGCGATGCGCTGGATCGCGATTCCTGGGCGCTCGGCGAGGTGACGCTGCCCTTTACGCTGGCGGCGGGCATCGCCCGACTCCAGCCCTTCGGCTTCGAGCGCAGCGGCCTGCGGGCCGAGGCGAGCGGCACAGTGGATCTGCGCGCGCTGACGGCCGATGTGAGGCTCGCATTGAAGCCGCTCGGGCCGCTGCCCAAGGGCTGGCCCGGCGACGCGCCGCAGATCGCCATCGCCTGGCGCGGGCCGCTGAACGATCTCAGGCGCGAGAGCGACGTCAGCGCTCTGTCGAACACCGTCGCAGCGCGGGCGCTGGCGCGGGAAATCGAGCGGGTCGAGGCTTTCGAGGCCGATGCGCGGGAGCGGGCGATGCATGCGCGCCGCCTGCGGGCCGAGCGCGAAATGCGCGAGAACGAGCGCAGGCTGCAGGAGTTCCTCAAGGCCGAAGAGGAGCGCCGCGCCGCCGAGCAGAAGCGCCTGGACGAGGCGCAGCGCGCCGAGGAGCAGCGCCGCATGGCCGAGCAGGCCAGGGCGGAAGCGGAGGCGCGCCGGCGAGCCGAAGCGGAGGAACGGGCGCGCGCGGCGACCGAGCGGGCAGGGGGGCCGCCGGCGCAGCCGCCGCCTTCACCGACGCCGCAGCCTCAAAACGAGCCGCTCCTGCTGCCCGGCGCCCCGCGGACGAGCGCGCCCGAGGGCACCGTGCAGTCGCCGCCGGCCGTGCCGCTGTCGCCGCAAGGCCCACCGATCAGGCAGCCGCTGCCGCTCACGCCCGCTCCTGCGCGCCCAGGCGTACCGCTCAATTGAGAGGGTGATTCAAGCGCTTGGGGATTTGATTCCAGTTTTTCACCCAAATATCTGCGACGATGGGATTTTTCGTCCCTACCGAACGATGCTCGGACAGCGCGGGGAACCCTCTCCCGGAGGGAGAGGGCAGGGTGAGGGGTAGGCCGTTGGACGCCGTGACCGTGACCTGACCGCTGCTGCGGGTGGGTGATAGCGAACTGGTCCAGGAGCCGACACCTCACCCTGCCCTCTCCTTACAGGAGAGGGTTCCCCGCGCCGGCCGCACTTTTCAGCTCAGGTGGTGCCGTTGGAGCCATCCACCAGCCGCCGGTAATGATCCAATACATGGAGCCGCAGGGCGGAGGAGAGGCTGGTGTCGCCCCGCGTCGAATCAACCTGGGCGACGAGGGCGGTGACGCTGCGGCCCTCGGCGGCGGCGATCTGCTTCAGCGCGTCCCAGAACGCATCTTCCAGCGACACGCTGGTCCGGTGGCCGGCGATGCTGAGGGAGCGCTTGCGCTCGGCGCTCACGGCTTGCCGGGCTCGTCGCCAACGTCCAGGCGGTGACCGTCGAGCCGGCGCGCCGCCTGCTCCAGTTCGGCCGCGGCGAGGCTGCGCTCGGCCTTGCTGCGGCCGAAGCTCAGGCGGTTCTGCTCGGCCTGCTTGCCCGCTTCCTCGCGCGCCTTCTGCTTGCGGACGCGGCGCAGATTGACGATCTCGGCCATGGCCCGCTCCGCTCAGGCCGGTGCGAGCATGTGCTCGGGCTTGACGGTCTCGTCGAACAATTG
>NZ_JBMDWH010000041.1:0-1871 GCF_048595345.1 Allobosea sp. | reverse complement strand
GCCTCGCGCACCGACGTGCCGCTGCTCGATCGCCAGCAGGCCTTCGGCTACACCACCGAGGATGTGCGCCTGCTGATGGCGCCGATGGCGGTGACCGGGCAGGAAGCCGTGGGCTCGATGGGGACCGACACGCCGATCTCGCCGCTCTCGCTCAAGTCCAAGCTGCTCTACACCTATTTCAAGCAGAACTTCGCGCAGGTGACGAACCCGCCGATCGACCCGATCCGCGAGGAGCTGGTGATGAGCCTGCTCTCCTTCATCGGGCCGCGGCCGAACATCCTCGATCTGGAAGGCACCTCGCGGCGCAAGCGCCTGGAGGTCCGCACCCCGATCCTGACGAACGACGATCTCGAGAAGATCCGCTGCATCGGCCATTACGAGGACCGGTTCGACACCAAGACCATCGATTTCACCTATCCGGCGCGCGACGGCGCGGCCGGCATGGCCGGCGCGCTGGAGCGGCTCTGCGAGCGCGCCGAGGCGGCGGTGCATGGCGGCTACAACATCATCATCCTCTCCGACCGCCAGGTCGGCGCCGACCGCATCCCGATCCCGGCGCTGCTGGCGACGGCGGCGGTGCATCATCACCTGATCCGCAAGGGCCTGCGCACCTCGGTCGGCCTCGTGCTCGAAACGGGCGAGCCGCGCGAGATCCATCATTTCTGCTGCCTCGCCGGCTATGGCGCGGAAGCGATCAACCCCTATCTCGCCTTCGACACGCTGCTCGACCAGCACGAGCAGGGCGCCTTCCCCGAGGAGGTTGACGCCGAGGAGGTGGTCAAGCGCTACATCAAGTCGGTCGGCAAGGGCGTGCTCAAGGTGATGTCCAAGATGGGCATCTCGACCTACCAGTCCTATTGCGGCGCGCAGATCTTCGATGCCGTCGGCCTCAAGAGCGACTTCGTCGAGAAGTTCTTCTTCGGCACCGGCACCGCGATCGAAGGCGTCGGCCTCGAGGAGATCGCGGAGGAGAGCCTGCGGCGCCATCGCGACGCCTTCGGCGATGCGCCGGTCTATCGCGACAGCCTCGATATCGGCGGCGAGTACATGTATCGCGTGCGCGGCGAGGACCATGTCTGGAAGCCGGACGTCGTCGCCTCGCTCCAGCACGCCGTGCGCCTCAACGCGCAGGATCGCTACGAGGAGTTCGCCCGGCAGGTGAACGACGACGCGCAGCGGCTCTCCACCATCCGCGGCCTGTTCAAGGTCAAGATGGCGGAGGAGGACGGACGCCGCCCCGTGCCGCTGGAGCATGTCGAATCCGCCGCGGAGATCGTGAAGCGCTTCGCCACGGGCGCGATGTCTTTCGGTTCGATCTCGCGCGAGGCGCATGAGACGCTCGCCATCGCGATGAACCAGATCGGCGGCAAGTCGAACACGGGCGAGGGCGGCGAGGAGGCGATCCGCTTCAAGCCGATGCCGGACGGGCGCTCCAAGCGCTCGGCGATCAAGCAGATCGCGTCGGGCCGCTTCGGCGTCACCACCGAATATCTCGTCAATGCCGATGTCATGCAGATCAAGGTCGCGCAGGGCGCCAAGCCCGGCGAGGGCGGCCAGCTGCCCGGCCACAAGGTCGACGCCAAGATCGCCCGCACCCGGCATTCGACGCCGGGAGTCGGCCTGATCTCGCCGCCGCCGCATCACGACATCTACTCGATCGAGGATTTGGCGCAGCTGATCTTCGATCTGAAGAACGTGAACCCCTCTGCCGACGTCTCGGTGAAGCTCGTCTCCGAGATCGGCGTGGGCACGGTCGCGGCCGGCGTCGCCAAGTCGCGCGCCGACCACATCACCATCTCCGGCTTCGAGGGCGGCACGGGCGCGAGCCCCCTGACCTCGCTGAAGCATGCCGGCTCGCCCTGGGAGATCGG
>NZ_JBMDWH010000040.1:0-6118 GCF_048595345.1 Allobosea sp. | reverse complement strand
GAACAGCGGGCGGATATAGGCCGGCACGAAGCCGGGGAAGTCGAAGGCGTTCGCGACGCCCATATCCTTCGCCATCTGGCGGATGTTGTTGCCGTAGTCGAGCGTCGGCACGCCCATCTGCTGGAAGGCGAGCATCGCCTTGACATGCTCGGCCATCGAGCGCTTGGCGGCCTCGATCGTGCCGGCCGGGTCGCGCTCCTTGCGCTCCTCCCACTCGTCAAGCGTCCAGCCGGCCGGCAGGTAGCCGTTGAGCGGGTCATGGGCCGAGGTCTGGTCGGTGACGACGTCGGGCCTGATGCCGCGGCGGACCATATCGGGGAACACCTCCGCCGCATTGCCGAGCACGCCGACCGAGACCGCCTTGCCCTTGGCATGCGCCGCCTCGACGATCTTCAGCGCCTCGTCGATGCTGTCCGCCTTCTCGTCGAGATAGCGCGTGCGCAGGCGGAATTCGATCGAGGACGGCTTGCACTCCACCGCGATCATCGAGGCACCGGCCATCGTCGCCGCCAGCGGCTGGGCGCCGCCCATGCCGCCGAGGCCGCCGGTGAGGATCCACTTGCCCTTGAGCGAGCCGCCATAATGCTGGCGACCGACCTCGACGAAGGTCTCGTAAGTGCCCTGAACGATGCCCTGCGTGCCGATATAGATCCAGGAGCCGGCCGTCATCTGGCCGTACATCATCAGCCCGGCCTTATCGAGCTGGTGGAAATGCTCCCAATTGGCATAGGCCGGGACCAGATTCGAATTGGCGATCAGCACGCGCGGCGCATCCGCATGCGTCTTGAAGATGCCCACCGGCTTGCCGGACTGGACCAGCAGCGTCTCGTCGGCCTCCAGCGAGCGCAAGCTCGCGACGATGCGGTCGAAATCCTCCCAGGAGCGGGCGGCGCGGCCGATGCCGCCATAGACCACGAGCTCGCCGGGCTTTTCGGCGACGTCGGGGTCGAGATTGTTCATCAGCATGCGCAGGGGCGCTTCGGTCAGCCAGCTCTTGGCCGAAAGCTCGGTGCCCTTCGGGCTGCGGATGACGCGGCTGTTGTCGATGCGGGTCATGGACGGCTCCGTTCGAAGGTGCGGGCCGCGTCGAGCGCAGCCGCGATGATGCTGGAAAGGGCGGATTGAAGACTTGCGGCGCGCGCCGGGTCGAAGGTCCAGGGCGCTTCCTGGGCGGAAAGATAGGCGCTCAGCGCCTTTTCCATCTGCAGCGCATGCACATGCTCGGTCGGCCGGCCGTAATGGCGGGTGATCCAGCCGCCCTTGAAGCGGCCATTGGCGACATGGCTCAGCGGCTGCCCCGCCATCGCCGCCACGGCCGCCGCTTCGACCTCCGGCGCGCAGCTCGTCCCGGAATTGGTGCCGAGATTGAGCGTCGGCAGCGTGCCGGGAAAGAGCCGCGGGATGACCGACTTGATCGAATGGCAGTCCCAGAGGACGCAATAGCCGTGAGCGTCCCTCACCCGCGCGATCTCGGCCGCGAGCGCATCATGATAGGGCTGGAAATACGCGGCCTTGCGCCGCGCGATCTCCGCCTCGTCCGGCGGCACCGTCCAGATCGGCGCGCCGTCGAAGGTGGTGGTCGGCACGAGCTCGGTCGTCGCCTGTCCCGGATAGAGCGAGACGCCGGAAGGGTCGCGGTTGAGGTCGATGACGAAGCGGGAGAGCTGCGCCTCGACGATGGTCGGCTCGAAGCGCTCCGCGAAGGCGTAGACCTGCCGCATGTGCCAGTCCGTGTCTTCGACCAGCCGCCCCCGCTCGTTCAGCGCGGTCTCGACTTCAGCGGGCAGCCCGGTGCCCGGATGCGGCATCGAGAGGATGAGCGGGGAGGGGCCCCGGGTAACGGTGACGATCGAGGTCATGAGCGTCTCTTTGCGAGCGTTGCGTCTTGTCCATCGAGGCGCGGGGAACCCCTCTCCTGTAAGGAGAGGTGCAGGGGTAAGGTGTAGGCCCCTGGACCAGCGAAACGGATTCCTAACGGCGGCTGCAGGGATGTCACGGCCACGGTATCGAACGGCCGACCCCTCACCCCTGCCCCTCTCCCTTCGGGAGAGGGGTTCCCCGAGCCCGCTCGGTTGACAAGGAGCGCTTTTTGCCCGCGCCTCACGCCGGAAACTCCGCAAACGTATCCAGCCCCGCCGCCTCGCCGACCGCACCCGACAGCACGAACTCCGTCGCCGCCGCGAGGTCGGGCGCGAGATAGCGGTCCTCGGTCAGCGGGGCGATGCTTTCCCGCAACAGCGCCAGCACCGGCTCCAGCCTCGCGCTGGTCCTGAGCGGGTGGTGATGCTCGATCGCTTCGGCTGCCGCCATCAATTCGATGCCGATGATGCTGGCCGCGTTCCGCGCCATGTCGAGCAGGCGGAAGGCGCCATGCGTCGCCATCGAGACATGGTCTTCCTGATTGGCCGAGGTCGGGATCGTGTCCACCGAAGCCGGATAGGCCTTCTGCTTGTTTTCCGAAGCGAGCGCGGCGGCCGTCACTTGCGCGATCATGAAGCCGGAGTTCAGCCCCGCATCGCGGGCGAGGAAGGGCGGCAGGCCGCTCATCACGGGGTCGACCAGCAGCGCCATGCGCCGCTCCGACAAATTCCCGATCTCGCAGACGCCCATCGCCAGCATGTCGGCGGCGAAGGCGACCGGCTCGGCGTGGAAATTCCCGCCGGAGACGATCTCGCCCGGCCCGAGCACCAGCGGGTTGTCGGTGACGGCATTGGCCTCGATCGCGAGCGTCGCGGCCGCGTTGGCGATGAGGTCGCGCACCGCGCCCATCACCTGCGGCTGACAGCGCAGCGAATACGGGTCCTGCACCTTGCTGTCGCCATGGCGGTGGCTCTCGCGGATGGCGCTGCCGGCGATGAGATCGAGCAGGGTCTTCGCCACCCTGATCTGGCCGGGCTGGCCGCGCAGCGCCTGGATGCGCGGGTCGAACGGCGTGTCCGAGCCCTTCAGCGCGTCGACCGAGAGCGCGCCGGCCACCAGCGCCGCGTCGAAGACGCGGGTGATCGCGGCGAGCCCCGTCAGCGCCAGCGTCGTCGAAACCTGCGTGCCGTTGATGAGCGCGAGCCCTTCCTTCGCGCCGAGCGCAAGCGGCGCCAGGCCCGCGCGCTTCAGCCCTTCCGCCGCCGGCAGGGTTTCGCCCTTCAGCCTGATCTCGCCGAACCCCATCAGCGCGGCGGTCATATGGGCGAGCGGCGCCAGATCGCCCGAGGCGCCGACCGAGCCCTTGGCCGGGATCACCGGCAGCGCATCGGCGGCCAGCGCGGCGGTGAGCGCGGCGACGACTTGCGCCCGCACGCCCGACGCGCCGCGTGCCAGGCTCGCCGCCTTCATCGCCAGCAGCAGCCGCACCACGCCATCCGGCAAGGCAGGGCCGGTGCCGACGGCGTGGGAGAGGATGAGGTTGCGCTGGAGCAGGGCCAGATCCGCATCGGCGATGCGCACGCTGGCGAGCTTGCCGAAGCCGGTATTGACCCCATAGGTCACCGTGCCGGCGGCGACGATCTCCTCGACGATCTGCTGGCCGCCGGCGATGGCGCCGTCATCGCCGAGCGTCGCGGCAGCGCCGTCGAGAATGGCGCGCCAATCGGTGAGGGCGTTGGCCCCGGGGGTGAGCGAAATCGCGGTCATTGTCCGTTCCGGATGCGGGCGTGAAGCGGGTTGAAGCCGATGCGATAGGCGAGTTCGGCCGGGCGCTCGATCTCCCAGATGGCAAGATCGCAGGCCTTGCCGACCTCCAGCGTGCCGGTCTCATGCTGGAGGCCGAGGGCGAGGGCGGCGTTGCGGGTCATGCCGGCCAGCGCCTCCTCCGGCGTCAGGCGAAACAGCGTGCAGCCCATGTTCAGCGTCGTCAGCGGGGAGGTCAGCGGCGAGGTGCCGGGGTTGGCGTCGGTGGCGAGCGCGATCGGCACGCCGTGCTCCCGCAGCAGCGCGATCGGCGGCTTGACGGTTTCGCGCAGGAAATAGAAGGCGCCGGGCAGCACCACCGCGACCGTGCCGGCCTTGGCCATCGCGCTCACGCCGTCTTCGTCGAGATGTTCGAGATGGTCGGCCGAGAGGGCGCCCATCTCGGCTGCCAGCTTCGCTCCGCCGAGATTGGAGAGCTGCTCGGCATGGATCTTGATCGCGAGGCCTTTGGCCTTGGCAGCGGCGAAGACCAATCGGGTTTCTTCCGGCGAAAACGCGATGCCTTCGCAGAACACATCGACCGCATCGGCGAGTCCTTCGGCGGCGACGGCGTCGAGCATCGGCCCGGCGACCAACGCGGCATAGTCGCCGGAGCGGCCCTTGTAGTCCGGCGGTACCGCATGGGCGCCGAGCAGGGTGGTGCGCACCGTCACCGGCCGCTCGCGCCCGATCCGCCGTGCAACCCGCAGCACCTTGGCCTCGCTCTCGATGTCGAGACCGTAGCCGGACTTGATCTCGACGGTGGTGACGCCTTCCCGGATGAGCTCGGCAAGCCGACGATCGGCCGAGGCGAACAGCGCCTCCTCGCTGGCCGCGCGCGTCGCTTTCACCGAGGACAGGATGCCGCCGCCGGCGCGCGCGATCTCCTCATAGCTCGCACCCTGCAGCCGCAGCTCGAATTCATGGGCGCGGTCGCCGCCATAGACCAGATGCGTGTGGCAATCGATCAGTCCCGGCGTGATCCAGCGGCCCTCGCAATCGATCGTCTCCCCCGCTTCGAAGGAGGGGGCTTCGGCACGGAAGCCTGCATAGACGATCCGCCCGTCGCGGCTCGCGACCACGCCGTCTTCGATCGCGCCATAGGGTGCCGCCACCTCCGGCGACATCGTCGCCAGCCGGGCGTTGGTCCACAGCCTGTCGCAGCGCATCGTCGCCTCGGCCGCTTTCGCCACGTCGCGTTCTCCCCGCTATGCTTGCAGTCTGGATATGCTATCTAATTGCATATGCAAATGACAAGAGGTTATTTGCATATGCAATTAAACGACGGAGTTCGGCGGTGAGCGAAACCCTGCATCTGGCCGCGGCGCTGCTGCCGCAAGGCTTCGCCGCCGATGTGAAGCTGACGATCGAGCATGGCACGATCACGGCGGTGGAGACCGGCGCTCCTCGGCAGGCGGCCGACAAGCGGCTCTCCGGCATCGCTCTTCCCGGCATGCCGAACCTGCACAGCCACGCTTTCCAGCGCGGCATGGCGGGTCTGTCGGAGCGGCGCGGTGCGCCTGAGGATTCCTTCT
Source organism: Allobosea sp. (assembly GCF_048595345.1). Lineage (GTDB taxonomy): Bacteria > Pseudomonadota > Alphaproteobacteria > Rhizobiales > Beijerinckiaceae > Allobosea. Next base: position 920 of record NZ_JBMDWH010000040.1, on the reverse strand, counting down.
GGACCTGGCGCGAGGTGATGTACCGCTTCCTTGACCGGCTCGATCCCGGCGACGTGCAGGCCATCGCCGCCCAGGCCTTCGTCGAGATGCTGGAGGGCGGCTTCACCGCGCTCGCCGAATTTCATTATCTCCACCACGACAAGGATGGGCGCGCCTACGCCAACATCGCTGCGATGGGGGAGGCGATCGCCGCTGCCGCCGCCGAGACCGGGCTTGGCCTGACGCTGCTGCCGGTGCTCTATCGCTTCGGCAATTTCGGGCAGGCCCCCTCGGTCCACGGCCAGCGCCGCTTCGTCAACGAGCGCGACGCCTATCAGCGTCTGCTCGAAGGGAGCGCCGCCGCGATCCGCAGCCTACCCGATGCGCGCCTCGGCGTCGCGCCTCATTCGCTGCGCGCCGTGGCGCTGGAGGATTTGCCCTGGCTCGCCCGCTTGCGTCCTGACGAACCGATCCACATGCATGTCGCCGAGCAGGTTCCGGAGGTGGAGGCCAGCCTGAAGATCACCGGCCGCCGGCCCGTGGAGCTGCTGATGGACACGGTCCCGCTCGATCGGCGCTGGTGCCTGATCCATGCTACCCACCTCTCCGAGGCTGAGCGGGACGGCATCGCCCGCTCCGGCGCCGTCGCCGGCCTCTGCCCCATCACCGAATCGAGCCTCGGCGACGGCATCTTCGACGGGGTGCGCTATGCGCAGGCGGGCGGCGCCTTCGGTGTCGGCAGCGATTCCAACATCCAGATCGACGCAGGGGCCGAACTGCGCCAGCTCGAATATTCCCAACGCCTGCGCGACAGGCGCCGCGCGCTCTTCGCCCAAGAGGAGGCCTCGACCGGGCTCGCGCTCTGGAGGATGGCCTGCGCCGGCGGCGCGCAGGCCTGTGGCCGCGCCATCGGGCAGATCGCGCCCGGCTGCCGCGCCGAT
>NZ_JBMDWH010000039.1:0-5442 GCF_048595345.1 Allobosea sp. | reverse complement strand
CCTGCGGCTTCGAATTCTCTGGTCGGTCCGTCTGCGCCATGGCATTGCGCTAGCGATACCGGCCCGGCGGCGCAAGCCAGGATCCGCCGAACCGAAGATGGAACAGCGATGAGCGAGACCGAACCGAAAAAGCGCGGCTTCTTTTCGAAGCTCTTCGGCCGCGAGGACGAACCGCAAAAGCCTGTCCCGGCGGCCGAGCCCGAGATCGCGTCCGTCGACGAGACGCAGGCCGAGTTCGTCGAGGCCGCGCTGTCGCTCGGGATCGAGGTCGAGATTCCGGCCGTCGAGGTGGTGGACGCTCCGGCCGCGACCCCGGCGACGGGCGCGCCTGCCGTCGGCGGAGCCTCGCCTGTTCAGGACGAGGCCGTCCCGGCGCTCGTCGCGCCTCCTGTCCCCGTGCCCGAGGCGAGCCCCATACAGACCACCGAGCCCAAGCGCAGCTGGTGGCGGCGGCTGACGGAAGGGCTGTCGCGCACCTCCTCGGCGCTGACGACGGGCATCACCGACCTCTTCACCAAGCGCAAGCTCGACGCCGGCACGCTGGAGGATCTGGAAGACATCCTGATCCAGGCCGATCTGGGCCTGGCGACCTCCGCGCGCATCGCCAAGGCGGTCGGGGAGGGCCGCTACGACAAGCAGATCGAGCCGTCCGAAGTGAAGGCGATCCTGGCGCGGGAGGTCGAGGCGATCCTGATGCCGGTGGCACGCCCGCTCGCGATCGACGCCACGAAAAAGCCGTTCGTGATCCTGATGGTCGGGGTCAATGGATCGGGCAAGACCACGACGATCGGCAAGCTCGCGGCCAAATTCCGCGCCGAGGGCAAATCGGTGATGCTGGCGGCGGGCGACACCTTCCGCGCAGCGGCGATCGAGCAGCTGCGCGTCTGGGGTGAGCGCACCGGGGCCGAAGTCGTCTTCGGCCAGCAGGGCGCCGATGCGTCGGGGTTGGCCTTCGAGGCGTTGCAGAAGGCGAAGGCCAACGGCACCGACGTGCTGCTGATCGACACCGCCGGACGGCTGCAGAACAAGCAGGGGCTGATGGACGAACTCGCCAAAGTCGTGCGCGTCATCCGCAAGCAGGATGCGGCGGCGCCCCATGCCGCGCTCCTCGTGCTCGACGCCACCGTCGGTCAGAACGCGATCAGCCAGGTCGAGGCCTTCCGCACCACGGCGGGCGTGACGGGGTTGGTGATGACCAAGCTCGACGGCACGGCGCGCGGCGGCATCCTGGTGGCGCTGGCGGCGCAGTTCGGTCTGCCGGTGCATTTCATCGGCGTCGGCGAGGGCGTCGAGGATCTGGAACCGTTTTCGGCCGGCGATTTCGCGCGGGCCGTCGCGGGTTTGGGAGAAGCGGCGTGAGCGACGGGGCGAGCGAAACCACCCAGCAGATCCCGGTCGAGGCGGCGAGGGGCAAGGCGGTCAGCCCCATCCTCAAGCTCGCGCTCGAATTCGGGCCGCTGGCGATCTTCTTCTTCGCGAATTCCTATGGCGACCGGCTGTTCCAGGTGGCGCAGGACCGGCGGATCTTCGTGGCGACCGGCATCTTCATTGCCGCCTCGCTGATCGCGCTGGCGCTGTCGCGGATCCTGATGGGCTATCTGCCGCGCATGGCGATCGTGAACGCGATCGTGGTCACCGTCTTCGGCGGGCTGACGCTGCTGCTGGACGACGCCTTCTTCATCAAGGTGAAGCCGACGATCGTGAACACGCTGTTCGGCTGCGTGCTGCTCGGCGGCCTGTTCTTCGGCCGCTCGCTGCTATCGCTCGTGCTCGAGACCGTGCTTCAGCTCGACGAGGAGGGCTGGCGCAAGCTGACCCTGCGCTGGGGCCTGTTCTTCTTCGTGCTGGCGGCGCTGAACGAGGTGGTCTGGCGCACCCAGACGCAGGATTTCTGGGTGGCGTTCAAGGTCTGGGGCGTGATGCCGCTGACCATGCTGTTCGCCTTGGCCCAGACGCCGCTGATCCTCAAGCACGAGATCAAGCCGAAGGGCGACGCGCAGGCCTGACCGGCAGGGCCGAGCTATTTCGCGGCCATGCGCAGCGCGCCGTCGAGGCGGATGGCGGTGCCGTTCAGCATGTCGTTCTCGATGATGCTGCGGGCGAGCGCGGCATATTCGGCCGGCCGGCCGAGACGCGAGGGATGCGGCACCGAGCCGCCCAGAGAAGCGCGCGCCTCCTCGGGCAGGCCGGCGAACATCGGCGTCTCGAACAGGCCCGGCATGATGGTCACGACGCGGATGCCCAGAGCGGCGAGCTCGCGGGCGATCGGCAGCGTCATGCCCGCGACGCCGGCCTTGGAGGCGGCATAGGCGGCCTGGCCGATCTGCCCGTCTTCGGCGGCGATGGACGCGGTGCAGATGATCACCCCGCGCCCGCCATCCTCGGTGACCGGATCTAGACCTGCCAGCGCCGCGGCGGATTTCGCGATCACCCGGAACGTTCCGGTCAGGTTGATCGCCACCGCCTTCTCGAAGGTGGCGAGGTCATGGGCGACGAGTTCGCCGGTCTCGCGATGTTTCGAGACGACGCGGCGGCCGGGCGCGATGCCAGCGCAGTTCACCACGATGCGGGCGACGCCATGGGCCGCCCGTGCCTTGGCCAGCGCCTCGTCGACCGAGGCGTCGCTGGTGACGTCGCAGGCGCAGAACAGGCCGCCGATCTCGCTCGCCACGGCTTCGCCGCGCTCGGCATCGCGATCGAACAGCGCGACCTTCGCGCCCTGGTCCGCGAGCATGCGGGCCGTCGCCGCGCCCAGGCCCGAGGCTCCGCCGGTGACGATGGCCGAACAGGAGGAATCGAGTTTCATGGCGCGCTTCCCGGAGCTTTTGCGTTTCCCAAAGGTTTAATCGGCGCATCGAGGGCGACCAAGCCGGTTTTCCGCCGAGGCTCTTGTGCAGCTTTGGGCCGGGGCCATCTTTCGACATGCGCGGCGGGAGCAGCCGCGCGATCATCTGCGGCGTGACGCTCGCAAGGAGAGAGGAATGAGCGAAGGTTTCAGCGCCCGCTTCAGCCGAGAGGAAATGGCGGCGATCCGCGACAGCCTGCGCGACGAGGCCAGGTTCGGCGCCGATTTCATGAGCCGCCTGAAGCGCGTGGCCAAGCGCATTCCCTTCGCGGAGGATCTGCTGGCGGCCTGGTTCTGCACGCGCGACCCGCAGACGCCGCGCCGCGTGCGGCTGACGCTGCTGGCCGCGCTGGGCTATTTCGTGCTGCCGATCGACGCGATCCCCGACATCATGCCGCTGATCGGCTTTACCGACGACGCGGCCGTGATCGCCGCCGCCATCGCGGCGGTGGCGGGCTCCATCACGCCGGAGCATCGCGAGCAGGCGCGGCGGGCGCTGGCCGAACTCTGAGCTGCGCTGCGCCCCAGGGCGCGGCCTCTCAGAACGTCAGGACCACCTTGCCCTGCGCCTTGCGCTCCGCGATCAGCGCATAGGCCTCTGTCCAGCTCTCGACCGGGATGCGGGCATGGACATGGGCGCGGATGCGCCCTGCCGCCGCCCAGTCCAGCAGCCGCTCCATATTGCGGCGATGGGCGGCGGGTTCGCGCCGGACGAAATCGCCCCAGAACACGCCGCGCAGATCGCAGCCCTTCAGCAGCAGCAGGTTGAGCGGGATCTTCGGAATGTCGCCGCCCGCGAAGCCGACGACGAGGTAGCGCCCTTCCCAGGCCATGGAGCGCAAAGCGGGCTCGGCGAGATCGCCGCCCACCGTGTCATAGAGAACATCGACGCCGCGCCCTTCCGTCAGGCTCTTCAGCCGGGCGCGCAGATCGGCCTGCGCATAGTCGATCTCCTCCTGCGCGCCATGCTCGCGTGCCAGAGCCAGCTTCTCCGACGAGGAGGCGCAGGCGATGACATGGGCGCCGAGCAGCGCGCCGATCTCGACGGCGGCCAGCCCGGCTCCGCCCGAGGCCCCCAGAATGGCCAGCGTCTCTCCTGCCTTCAGCTTCGCACGCTGGATCAGGGCGTGCATCGCAGTGCCATAGGTCACGAACAGGCCGGCCGCCTGGGCGTCGTCGAGCCGCCCGGGCACGCGGACCAGCGCCTCCGCCGGCACCACCACCTTCTCGCGCGCGGCGCCATAGCCCAGCCAGGCGGCGACCCGCTCTCCGACCGCCCAGCCGGTCACGCCGTCGCCGAGGGCGGCGATCGTGCCGGCGCATTCGGCGCAAGGGGAAAACGGGAAGGCCGGCTTGGTCTGGTAGCGGCCCTGGATGATCAGCGTATCGAAGAAGTTGAGCGCTGCCGCCGCGACCGCGACGACGACTTCGCCGGGGCCGGGCACAGGATCCGGCAACTGCGCCAAGGTCAGTTCGCCGGGCGGTCCGGCATGGTCGCAGAGCAGGGCTTTCATCGCGGCGGCGTCCTTCGCATCGGCGTGCCAGCCTGCCACCGGGCATCCGGCGGGGGAACCGGTCCCTTCGTCGGGCCATTCGCATTTTCGCCAGGATCGTGACACTCTATGCCCGCCGCTCCGCAACTGCGCCCCGAAGCGGACGTGGTAAACGCGGTGTTAAGATTTTTCGTGACTGATGGCGGTCCATGAGCAGCTCGATCCTTACCCCGTCCGCCGCCATCCCATTCCGCATCGCCGGCCTGGTGCTCCTCGCCGCGCTGACGGGCGCTGCGAGTTCAGCCGCCCTCGCCGCGCCGGCCAAGCCCAAGCCCGCCGCTGCCACCGGGGCTCCCGCCAGCGCCGGCCAGGGCCAGGCGATGCTGCTGGAGACGGCGGGCAAGTGGCAGGCCTTCTCCTCGCAGCAGGGCCGTTCCAAGGTCTGCTATGCTCTTTCCAAGGCCGAGACCCGCTCGCCCGCCAATCTCAAGGATGTCGAGGGGCTGCTCTTCATCTCGAACCGCCCGGCCGAGGGCGTGCGCAACGAGATCAGCTTCGTGATGAATTTCGACGTCAAGGAAGGCATCGAGCATCAGGCGGTGATCGGGGCCGAGCGCTTCGCTCTGGTCGCGAAGGGCAAGAACATGTGGCTGAAGAACCCCGCCGAAGAGCCGCGCATGCTCGACGCCATGCGCAAGGGCGTCGGGCTGGAGATCAAGGCCCAGTCGAAGCGCGGCAACGCCACCAGCGACAAATACTCCCTCGCCGGGATGAGCCAGGTGCTGAAGAAGGCCGACGACGCCTGCAAGTGAGGCATTCTTCGAGATCGTGATGGCGACAGCGGGCGGCCGAAAGGGCGCCCGCTTCGCTTCGGGCCCCGGATATGGTATGGCCCTGCCTTCGATAGGCGCCGGCGGCGCGATCCGAGCAGAGTTTCCGATGACCGTTTCCGTTTCCACGACTGCCGCTCCGGCGGCCGAACCCGTTTTGCGCAAGCCCTCGCTGGTCGGCCGCACGCGCGCGGGCATGATCCTGGCGCTGGAGCAGATCGGCGTTCCCGAGAAGGAGCGGCGCATGCGCGTCGGCCAGCTCTGGAACTGGATC
>NZ_JBMDWH010000038.1:0-5052 GCF_048595345.1 Allobosea sp. | reverse complement strand
TCGAGCGCGTGCTCGGCATCGACGAAGGCGCAGACGCCGCCCTTCTTCTGGGCTTCGGCGATGGTGTGCAATGCCAGCGTCGTCTTGCCGGAGGATTCCGGCCCGTAGATCTCGATGACGCGGCCCTTGGGCAGGCCACCGACGCCGAGGGCGATATCGAGCCCGAGCGAGCCGGTCGAGATCGTCTCGATCTCGATCGAGGGCGAGTTCTTGCCCAGCCGCATGATCGAGCCCTTGCCGAAGGCGCGTTCGATCTGGGAGAGCGCTGCATCCAGCGCCTTGGCCTTGTCCATCGAAGAGCCTTCCACGAGCTTGAGATTCGCCTGAGACATGGATTCGGCTCCTTATGGCAGGGCGGGGTGGGGATCACAATCGAAGCGTGACGCCAGAATGGTCACGCTTTGTTCCTGTCAGCAAGTTCTTTTTTTGTTCTCCATCCGACCTGCTGACAGGAGTTGGCAGGAGCAGGGAGAGGAAGACCCGCCGCATGCGCTGGTCGCGATAGATCTGCGCTTTTTCTCATTCCAGCATGCGTTCATCGCATGTCGCGCCGGCTTCATGTCGTTGGCGGGCCGTTCCACATTCTGTTAATTGCGCCGCTCCTTGTCCAAATTTGCGAAAGTTGCCAGCGTGTCCTCCGCCTCCCTGTCCGCCGCGCCGCGAAACTCGGCGCGCCGCGTGCTGTTCGCCAGCCTGATCGGCACCACGATCGAGTTCTTCGACTTCTACATCTATGCGACGGCGGCGGTGATCGTGTTCCCGAAGCTGTTCTTCGCGGCGGGCGACCCGACCTCGGCCATGCTGCAATCCTTTGCGACCTTCGCCATCGCCTTCTTCGCCCGGCCGATCGGGGCGGCGCTGTTCGGCCATTTCGGCGACCGGATCGGGCGCAAGGCGACGCTCGTGGCCGCGCTGATGACCATGGGCCTGTCGACCGTGGCGATCGGCCTGCTGCCGACCTATGGCCAGATCGGCCTCGTCGCGCCGCTGCTGCTGGCGCTGTGCCGGCTCGGCCAGGGGCTCGGCCTCGGCGGCGAGTGGGGCGGGGCGGTGCTGCTCGCCACCGAGAACGCACCGCCCGGCAAGGAGGCCTGGTACGGCATGTTCCCGCAGCTGGGCGCGCCGATCGGCTTCATCATGGCCACTGGCAGCTTCCTGCTGCTCTCGGACGTGCTGAGCGAGGCGCAGTTCTTTGCCTTCGGCTGGCGCATCCCGTTCATCGCCAGCGCGCTGCTGGTCTTCATCGGCCTGTGGATGCGGCTGCGCATCAGCGAGACGCCCGCCTTCCGCAAGGCGATGGACAAGCAGGAGCGGGTGAAGGTTCCGCTGGTCGAGGTCTTCGCCGGGCACAAGCTGCCGCTGCTGATCGGCACGGTGGCGGCGCTGGCCACCTTCGTGCTGTTCTACATCATGACGGTGTTCTCGCTGAGCTGGGCCACCACCAAGCTCGGCTACAGCCGCAACCAGTTTCTGCCGGTGCAGATGGCGGGGGTCGTCTTCTTCGGGCTCACGATTCCGCTCTCGGCCCTGATCGCCGACCGGATCGGGCGTCGCCGGGCGCTCATCGGCACCACCATCGCGATCGCCGCCTTCGGCTTTCTGGTGGCGCCGCTCTTCGTCGCCGGCAGCATCGCCAGCGTCGTGCTGTTCTCGGTCATCGGCTTCGCGCTGATGGGCTTCACCTATGGGCCGCTCGGCACGGCGCTGGCCGAGATCTTCCCGACCGCGGTGCGCTATACCGGCGCCTCGCTGACCTTCAACCTCGGCGGCATCCTCGGGGCTTCGCTCGCGCCCTATATCGCGACGGAGCTGGCGACCCGCTACGGCCTGTCCCATGTCGGCTATTACCTGTCGGCGGCGGCGCTGCTCACCCTGCTGGCGCTGCTGGCGATGGACCGGCCGGTCGCCGATGCGACCGTCGCGAAGGTTGTCCCGGCCGAGTGAGACCGGTTCAGGCGAGGGGCGGCGCCTGCAAAGCGAGCCCCAGCCGCTCCAGTTCGAGCGTGTAGCAATAGAGCGCGAACACGATTGCCACGAGCAGGCCGCCGCGCCAGGCGATCGCGGCGAGGGACAGGTCCACCTTCGGCGCATGGCGCAGGAAGTAGACCGAGAACAGGGCGCTGCCGAAGATGAAGCCCAGCCTCGCGGCAAAGCAGAGCAGGTGGCCGAGCACGGGGCTGCGCCAGCAAGAGGGCACCGGCACGCTGCGCCAGCGCCGCCAGTAGCAGATCTGCCCCAGACCCGCCGCCGCCAGCAGCGCGAAGGCGGAGACGGCCGAATAGGTGTTCGGCGTGCCGAGATTGGCAATGAGAATGCCGAAGGCGGCGTGGATGTTGAACAGCACCACGGCGGCGCAGGCGGTCTGCGCCGCCAGCAGCGCGAAATAGCGCGGGCGAGCCCTGTCGGGCTGGGCCGGGCGGCTCATCCCATCGCCGCCTTCACGGTCTCGACCAGCTGCTTCATCGTGAAGGGCTTGGGCAGGAACTGGAAGCCCTCGCCCTCGGGCAGGTTCTTGCGGAAGGCTTCCTCTGCATAGCCGGAGACGAAGACCACCTTGGTGTTGGGGTTGCGCTTGCGCAGCTCGCCGAGCAGCGTCGGCCCGTCCATCTCCGGCATCACCACGTCCGAGACGACGAGGTCGATCTTTCCGTCATTCTCCAGGAAGATGTTGAGCGCCTCGACGCCAGAGGCCGCCTCGTGGACGGTATAGCCGCGCGACACCAGCATGCGGGCGTTGAGGGCGCGCACGGCGTCCTCGTCCTCGACCAGCAGGATCACGCCGGCGCCGGTATGGTCGGCGGCGAGCTTCTTCGGCGCTTCCTTGGCGGCGGTCTCGGCCTCGATCTCCTCGGCGCTGGGCACATGGCGCGGCAGGAAGATCTGGAAGGCGGTGCCCTTGCCGACGGTCGAGTCGACGAAGACGAAGCCGCCGGTCTGCTTGACGATGCCATAGACCATCGAGAGCCCGAGGCCGGTGCCCTTGCCGACCTCCTTGGTGGTGAAGAAGGGCTCGAAGATCTTGTCGAGATGCTCCTGCGGGATGCCGGTGCCGGTATCGGCGACCTCCAGCAGCACGTACTCGTCCGCCGGCAGGGCCTCATGGCCGAGCCCGGCACAGTCCTCGCGCGGCACGTTGCGGGTACGCACGGTGAGCTTGCCGCCATCGGGCATGGCGTCGCGCGCATTGACGGCGAGATTGACGATGACCTGCTCGAGCTGGCCGAGATCGGCCTTGACCGGCCACAGGTCTCGGCCCTGGCGGACATCGAGCGTCACCTTGTCGGCGACGACGCGCTTCAGCATCAAAGAGAGGTCGGAGAGCACCTCGCCGAGTTCCAGCACCTGCGGGCGCAGCGTCTGGCGGCGCGAGAAGGCCAGCAACTGCCGCACCAGAGCCGCGGCGCGGTAGGCGTTCTGCTTGATCTGCATGATGTCGGGGAAGGACGGATCGGTCGGCCGGTGGCTCGCCAGCAGGAATTCGGATGCGTTGATGATGACTTGCAGAACGTTGTTGAAGTCGTGGGCGATGCCGCCGGCGAGCTGGCCGACCGCCTGCATCTTGCCGGCCTGGTCCATGTTGTCGCGCAGCTTGCGTTCGGCCGTGGTCTCCAGCGCATAGACGATGGCGCGCTCGCCGTCGCCCTCCTCGCTGGCGGCGACGGGGGTGAGGTAGAGCCTGGCCGAGCGGCCCTCTTCCCCCGGCAGGGTGATGTCGAGCGGCGGCAGAGCGGAGCGGCCCTCCATCGTCTCGGCGAGCGCCTTGTCGAGACCCGAGCCGGGCAAGGCCAGATCCTGGATCGAGCCGGCCTTGACACCGGCCGGCGTCAGCCGCGCGAAGGCGGCGTTGGAGCGCAGGATGGCGCCGCTCCTGTCGACGGTGGCGATGGCCATCGGCGTCGAATGGAAGAAGCGGGCGAAGCGCACTTCGGCGTCGCTGCCGCTGTCGGCCCCGGCCTCGCCGGCGGTGCGGTTGAGCACGAGGGTGCGGGAAGGGCCGGCGCGGCCGTCCTGCCCGAAGGCGACCTGGTGATGCAGGCGCACCGGCAGCACGGAGCCGTTGCGGCGCTTCAGGTCGATGTCGAGCACCTCGACGCGGACATCGCCGGGCTGGCCGCGAATGGCCTGGATCAGCGCCGCCGCCGCCGGGGTGCAGATATCCTCCAGCAGAAGACCGCCGGAGCCGAAGCGGGCGAGGTCGAAATCGAGCCAGCCGGAAAGGGTGGCGTTGAGATAGGACACCTCGCCATCGGCGTCGATCGAGAGGAAGCCCGCCGGCGCGTGGTCGAGATAGTCGATCGCGTGCTGGAGTTCCTGGAAGGCGTTTTCCTGCCGCTCGCGCTCCGGCGTGATATCCGAGACGGTCCAGAGCGTGGCGGTGCCGTTCTCGCGCCGCACCGGCGAGACGCGCACGCGGTACCAGCCGACCTCGCCGCGCCCGTTCAGCGCCGGCTCCAGCCGCACCTCCTCGACGAGGCGGCGATGCTCGCGGGCGGCGGTGGCGAGGCGGTAGATGGCTTCAGACACGTCGGCCCGGCCGGTCAGCAGCCGCCCGACCGGCTTCAGGTCGTTGGCGCCCGTGGCCCCTGCGAGCCGCAGATAGCTCTCATTGGCGTAGACGATGTCGTTCTCGCCCTCGGTGACCACGATCCCGTCATCGGCGCCGTCGACCACCAGCTTGGTCAGGTCGTTGCGCGCGGCGCGACCGGCGAACTGCACGAGGCCGATCGCATAGGCGAAGAGGCCGAAGACGCCGACGACCGACAGCAGCGCCAGCAGGCCCAGGATCAGCGGCTGGGCCCATTCGTTGGCGAGGAAGCCGAGGCCGATCGCGGCCCCCACCAACAGCCCGGCGACGAGCAGGATGAGGCCGATATGGCCCGGCTTGTCGGACCGGTCGATCGCGGTGGTGGCCGTGCTGCCGCTCATTGCGGTGAAACCCGTTTCCTTGAGCCGCGCCGTCCAGCCGGGCGGATGTCTTTCGTCGTGGATCGCATCGTCGAGTTAGGCGCGGCGGCCCTTCAGGCGCAAGACGTAACCGATGACTTCGGCGAC
>NZ_JBMDWH010000037.1:0-24291 GCF_048595345.1 Allobosea sp. | reverse complement strand
TCGGCCGCCAGCCTCGCGACCAGCCGCCGCGCCTTGTCGGCGTTCTCGTGCAGCACCTGGACCACGGCCGCGACATCGACCGCGCCGTGCAGCTCGTGCCAGCAATCATAGTCGGTGACCATGGCGACGGTGGCGTAGGTGATCTCCGCCTCGCGGGCGAGCTTGGCCTCGGGCATCGCCGTCATGCCGATGAGATCATAGCCCAGGCCGCGATAGGTCATCGATTCGGCATAGGTGGAGAATTGCGGCCCTTCCATCGTCACCAGCGTGCCGCCGCGCACGAAGGGCAGTTCCTCCGCCTGCGCGGCATCGGCGAGGCGCTGCTGCAGCTGCGGCCCGACCGGATGGGCGACCGAGACATGGGCGACGCAACCCTTGCCGAAGAAGGAGCTTTCACGCCGGCTCGTGCGGTCGACGAACTGGTCCACCAGCACGAACAGGCCCGGATAGAGTTCGGCCTTGTAGGAGCCGCAGGCCGAGAGCGAGACCAGATCGGTGACGCCGGCCCGCTTCAGCACGTCGATATTCGCGCGGTAGTTGATGTCCGAGGGCGAGAGCGCATGGCCGCGACCATGGCGCGGCAGGAAGACGATCTTGGTCCGGCCGATGCGACCGATCCGCAGCGCATCGGAGGGCTCGCCCCAGGGGCTCTCGATCCGTTCCTCGCGGATATCGGTGAGACCCGGAAGGTCGTAGATGCCCGATCCGCCAATGATACCGAGAACGGCTTCGCTCATATCGTGTCGTCGCTTTCCTGTTGGGAGGGCGGACAGGACCACCTTTTGATGACGGTCGCAATACGGCGGCGGGACCGGCTCTGGACAGGCCGCCCGCGTCACCTCCCATCAGGCGGTCACCAAAGAAAAAGGCCCCGTCGCCGGGGCCTTCATCACATCGGTTTCGCAAATCGCGATCAGTGCGCGGGCGAGCCGTCCGGCATCCGCGACCAGACCTTCTTCTTCGCGAAATAGAGCAGGAAGGCGAGGATCACCAGGAAGGGCATGAACCACAGCGCGACGCGCTTGCGCTGCTCCATATGCGGCTCGGCGGCCCAGACCATGAAAGCCGAGATGTCGCGGGCATACTGATCCACCGTCTCCGGCACCTGCGGCTGACCGTCGGCACCCTTCGGATACTCGACCTGGCCGTCATTGAGCGGCTTCGGCATCGCGATCAGATGGCCGGGCATGTACTTGTTCCAGTGCTGCCCGGGCAGCAGGGTCGTGCCGGCCGGCGGCTCCTCGTAGCCCACCAGCACGGCGTGGATGTAATCCGGGCCCTGCTCCTGATAGGTCGTGAAGATGTCGTAGACGAAGCGCGGGAAGCCGCGCTCATAGGTGCGGGCCTTGGCCAGCACCGAGAAATCCGGCGGATAGGCGCCGCCATTGGCCGCGCGCGCCGCCTGCTCGTTCGCGAAGGGCGACGGGAAGGCGTCGGCCGGCCGGCCCGGCCGGTCGAACATCTCGCCGGTCTCGTTCGGCCCGTCCTTGATCTGGTAGGTCGCGGCCAGCGCAGCGACCTGGCCGGCGGTGAATTCCGGCCCGCCGGGCTGCGACAGGTTGCGGAAGCGCACCAGGCTCATCGCATGGCAGCTCGCGCAGACCTCCTTGTAGACCTTGAAGCCGCGCTGCAGCTGGGCGCGATCGAACTTGCCGACCGGGCTGTAGAAACTCCAGCTCAGCGCCGGCGGCTCGACACGGCCTTCCGCGGCGCGGGCGGCGGGGAGCGACAGGGCGGAGGCGGCGAGCCCCGCGACGAGACCCGTCAGGGCGAGGCGAAACGAGATTCTGCTCATGGTTCCGTCAGCCCTTGACGTTCGGTTCGGCCGCGGCGGCGCCGGCCATGCGCGCGGACGAGCCGCCCCCGACCGAGGCCAGCACGGCATCGGCGATCGAGGTCGGCAGCGCCTTGGGCTTCTCGAACAGGCCCACGAAGAACAGCGCGACGAAGAAGCCGAAATAGAGCGCGGTGAAGATCTGCGAGGCGATGACGTAGCCGCCTTCCGGAGGCATCGCGCCGAGATAGCCGAGCCCGATGCAGACGATCAGCCACACCCAGAACAGCTGCCGCGCGATCGGCCGATAGCTCATCGACTTGACCTTGGAGGTGTCGAGCCAGGGCAGGAAGGCGAGCACGATGATCGCGCCGCCCATCGCCAGCACGCCGCCGAGCTTGTCGGGAATGGCGCGCAGGATCGCGTAGAACGGCAGGAAGTACCATTCGGGCACGATATGCGCCGGCGTCGCAGCCGGGTTAGCCGGGATGTAGTTATCGGCATGGCCCAGATAATTGGGCTGATAGAACACGAACCAGCCGAACAGGATCATGAAGACGACGATCGCGAACAGGTCCTTGATCGTCGCATAGGGCGTGAAGGGCACGGTGTCCTTCTCGACGTTCTTCACCTCGACGCCCGAGGGATTGTTCTGGCCGACATGATGCAGCGCCCAGACATGGAGGATGACCACGCCGAAGATCATGAAGGGCAGCAGGTAGTGCAGCGAGAAGAAGCGGTTCAGCGTCGGGTTGTCGACCGAATAGCCGCCCCACAGATAGGTCACGATCGTCTCGCCGACCACCGGCAGCGCCGAGAACAGGTTGGTGATGACGGTCGCGCCCCAGAAGGACATCTGGCCCCAGGGCAGGACGTAGCCCATGAACGCCGTCGCCATCATCAGCAGCAGGATGATCACGCCGAGGATCCAGAGCACCTCGCGAGGCGCCTTGTACGACCCGTAATAGATGCCGCGGAAGATGTGCAGATAGACCGCGATGAAGAACATCGAGGCGCCGTTGGCGTGCAGATAGCGCAGCAGCCAGCCATAGTTCACGTCGCGCATGATATGCTCGACGGAGTTGAAGGCGAGCGTCGCATGCGGGGTGTAGTGCATCACCAGCACCACGCCGGTGATGATCTGCGCCACCAGCATGAACACGAGGATGCCGCCGAACGTCCACATGTAGTTCAGGTTGCGCGGCACCGGATAGGAGACCGCCGAGTCATGCGCCAGGCGAATGATCGGCAGGCGCGCATCGAGCCAGCGCTCGAAGCCTGTCTTCGGGACGTAGGAGCTGTGACCACTCATGAAGAATGCCTCAAGGCTGTCTCATCTGGGCAGGAAAACGGCGAGCGTCGCGAAAGCGACGGCTCAGCCGATCTTGATCTTGGTGTCCGACGTGAAGGCATAGGGCGGCACCGGCAGGTTGAGCGGCGCGGGACCCTTCCGGATGCGGCCCGACGAATCGTAGTGCGAGCCGTGGCAAGGGCAGAACCAGCCGTCGAAATCGCCCTTCGGCTCTCCGGGCGCGGTGCCGAGCGGAATGCAGCCCAGATGCGTGCAGTTGCCGAACACGACCAGGATCGGCTCGTGCCCGGCCTTGGTGCGCTGCTGGTCGGTCTGCGGATCGCGCAGCGTAGCGACATCGACCGCGAGCGCCTCGTCGACCTCCTTCTTCGTCCGGTGGCGAACGAAGATCGGCTTGCCGCGCCAGAAGATCTTGATGGCCTGGCCCTCCGCGATCGGCGCCAGATCGACGTCGACCGGCGCGCCGGCCGCGATGGTCTGGGCATCGGGAGCGAGCTGGCTGATCAGCGGAACGACGATGGCGCCGGCGGCGACGGCGCCGGCAGCGCCGGTCGCCAGCAGCATGAAGTCACGACGGGTGCCGCTCTTCGTCTCGGTCGCGTGAGCCACGATCCATCCCTCTTACACGTCTTGCGAGCTGGAACAGCTCGAAATCATCGCCACACGCCCTCATAGGGGCGTGCCGCGCAGGCCGCAATGCGGCCGCGCGTCGCTCGGCTCTTTGACATGCAGATTGGACGAAGTCTACTCTCACCAAAGTGTGATGAGCGCATGGCAACCGCATGGGCTTCGCATCGCGAGGCGGCGGCCGGCTGCGACCGCCTCGCCTTGCCGGCTGGCGCCGGCAGCAGCGCCGCCCGCCCCGAAAAAGCCGTGCCTTTTCAGCGCCTCAGGCCGGTTGCGCATCGGCCGCGGCCAGGAAACCGCCCGATTGGCGGGACCAAAGCCGGGCATAGAGCCCGCCGCGCGCGATCAGTTCGGCATGGCTGCCGCTATCGACGATGCGGCCCTTGTCCAGCACCACCAGCCGGTCGAGCTCGGCGATGGTCGACAGGCGGTGCGCGATGGCGATCACCGTCTTGCCTTGCATCAGCGTCTCCAGCTGCTGCTGGATCACCGCCTCGACCTCCGAATCGAGCGCCGAGGTCGCCTCGTCGAGCACGAGGATGGGCGCGTCCTTGAGCAGCACGCGGGCGATCGCGATGCGCTGGCGCTGCCCGCCTGAGAGCTTCACGCCCCGCTCGCCGACGCGCGAATCGAAACCCTGCCGCCCGTCCTGATCGCCGAGCCCGAGGATGAACTCCTCGGCGGCGGCCTGCCGCGCGGCCCGCGCGATCTCCTCGGGGCCGGCCCCGATCCGGCCATAGGCGATGTTGTCGCCGATCGAGCGGTGAAGCAGCGAATTATCCTGCGTCACCATGCCGATCTGCGCGCGCAGGGAATCCTGTGTCACGCCGGCGATGTCCTGCCCGTCGATCAGGATCCGCCCGCCTTCCAGCGGGTAGAGACGCAGCAGCAGATTGACGAGCGTCGACTTGCCGGCCCCCGAGGGACCGACGAGGCCGACCCGCTCGCCGGGACGGATCGTCAGGTCGAGCCCTTCGAACAGCCCGCCGCTCTTGCCGTAATTGAAGCGGATCTGCTCGAAGCGGATCTCGCCTCGCCCCACGACGAGCGGCACCGCGCCGGCGGCGTCCGGCAGGTCGTGCGGCCTGGCGATCGTCTCCATGCTTTCCTGCACCGAGCCGAGATTCTCGAAGATGCCGCGCACCAGATGGATCAGCCAGCTCGACATCTGCACGAGCCGCAGCACCAGTCCGATCGCGGCGGCGACCGCACCCGGCGTCATCTGCCCCCGGCTCCACAGCCAGAGCGAAAGCCCGGCCGTCGCCACCACCAGCATGGAATTCATGGTCTGGAGGATGACGCTGACACCGGTGATCAGCCGCGACAGGTCGAGGAAGGAGCGGTTCCAGCGCGTGAGCGAATCCCGCACCGCCGAACGCTCGGCATCGGCGCGGGCGAAGAGCTTCACCGTCAGGATGTTGGTGTAGGCATCGACGATCCGCCCCGTCGTCGAGGAGCGGCCGAGCGAATTGGCCTCGGAGCGAGCTCTGGCGCGCGGCACGAAATAGCTCAGCAGCGCGACATAGGCGCCGAGCCACAGCACCACCGGCACCGCGAGCCATAGGCTGGTCGAGCCGAAGAAGCCGATCGCCACCGTGGCGAAGACGAGCGCATACCAGAGATCGTCGATCACCTCGATGGTGGCGCCCCGGATCGACTGACCCGCCTGGATCACCCGCGCTGACAGGCGTCCGGCGAAGTCGTTCTGGAAATAGGAGAGCGCGTGGCCGAGCGTGTAGACATGGTTGCGCCAGCGGATCTGATTGGTGATCGGCGGCACCACCACCTGGTCGACGATGGCGTGGTTGGCGAAATAGATCAGCGGCCGCACCACCACGAGCAGGAAGGCGGCGCCGGCCAGCAGCCAGCCATGATCGCGGAAGATCGTGTCGGGAGACTGGGTCGAGAGCAGATCGACGAACCAGCCGACCATCAGATACATCGCCGCCTCGATGCCGCTGAAGCCGAGCCCCGTCAGCATGATCAGGGCCATCCAGCCCTTCGCACCCTTGATGTGATGCCACATGAACGGCCAGACCCCGCGCGGCGGCGTCTCCCGCTCGTCGAAGGGCGCGAAGACGTCGATGCGGCTTTCGAGCCAGCGGAAGAGCGGGGCGAACATGGAGGCTTGGCTACCGGTAATGCCGCTGGGGGACAATGGCACGCCATCGGCCGTGGCGGCGGCGTGGCGTGTTTTGAAACGGATGCGCGCGCCAGATGGCGGCAGTAGGGCACGAACGGACGGCTCTGGAAGGGACAACAACCTGAGAGAGTAATTTCAATTCAATTCAACCATAAGAATATGGATCGAATCGTGCCCAGCCCGTCATCGACGCGGTAACGATCAAAGGTTGTAGCGCGGAACACCCCACAACCCGATCTGTTCCAGCAGCGCACTTCACCTCGAAACGATGGGAGGACAGCTATGCGGATGCAGATTTGGGCCACTCTCGGCGCGTGTGGACTTCTCGCCGCCTGCAACACGGCGGGAGACTATTCTTCTTTCGATGGCTGCGACGGCCTGCGGGGAGCTTCGCTGAAGCGCTGCCTGCGATTGGCGGCGCTGCAGAGCCCGGTCGTCAGCCCTCGGGGCTCGGCAGGGTCACAGACCGCAGCGCTCGGTGCAGGCTCCGGCCGGCCCGGCGGTCCCGGTGGCCCCGGGATGAACGGCTCCTCCGGCATGAACGGCTCTCCCGGCATGTCCGGCGGCTCCGGCATGGCCGGCAATGCGGGCATCCCGGGCGGCTCGGGCTCGCCCGGGAGCCCCGGAAATCCGGGCTCGCCGGGAAATCCGGGTAGCTCTGGCGGCACGGGCGGCATCGGGGTCGGAGTCGGAGCGGCAGCCGATGTCGGCGGAGCCGTTTCGGCGAATGCCGGTGCCGGCATCGGCGTCGGCAATGGAGGTCTGGGTGCCGGCGCAGGCGCGGGCGTCGCAGCGGGCAGCACCAATGCGGGAGCCGGCGTTGCCGCCGGCGCGAACAGTGGCGGTCTGGGCGCCGGTCTCGGCGCCGGTCTCGGCAGCGCCGTCGGCGGCGTCGGTGCGGGTGTCGGTGCCGCACTCGGTGGCGGCGGGCTCGGCGCGGGCTTGGGAGCAGGCCTCGGCGGCGCCGGCGGCGGGCTGGGTGCCGGCGCCGGCGTCTCGGCAAGCGGCGGCGGGATCGGGGCCGGCGTCGGGGCCGGGCTCGGCGGCAATGGCGGCGGCATCGGGGTCGGCGCCGGTGCCGGCGTGGGCGGCGACGGCAATGGCGGCGGTGTCTCCGGCGCCAGCGGCCTGTAGCACGGAACGTGAGCGGCGGCGCCCTGCTTGACGCGGCGGGGCGCCGCACGCATCACGGGGCGCATGCCGCGCCTCGCTCTCTTTCAGCCGGATATCCCACAGAATACGGGCACCCTGATCCGGATGGCGGCCTGCCTCGGCTTTCCTCTCGATATCGTCGAGCCCGCCGCCTTCGACGTCTCGGATCGGCATTTCCGGCGTTCGGGCATGGACTATCTGGACCGCGCCGCCGTCACCCGCCACGATTCCTTTGCGGCCTTCGACATCTGGCGACGCGCGCAGGGACACCGGCTCGTTCTGGCCGAAACCGATGGGGCCACAGCTCTGCCGGACTTCGTGTTCCAGCCCGCCGACATCGTCCTCGTGGGGCGCGAATCGGCCGGCGTGACAGCCGAAGCGCGAGAGGCCGCCGAGGTGAGCCTGCACATTCCGATGCGGCCCGGCCTGCGCTCGCTCAATGTCGCGCTGGCCGCAGCGATTGTCATGGGCGAGGCCTTGCGCCAGACAGGCGCCTTCCCGCATCGCGATGGATAGGCCGATGACCGCCCGCCGCCCGCCCGAGACCTCCGCTCCCTTCGATTCCGACACCGTCGAAGCGCTGAAGCCGCGCGCCGCCACCTGGTTCGCCGCATTGCGCGACAGCATCTGCGCCGCCTTCGAGCGGATCGAGGACGAGGCGACCGGCCCCTTCCCGCCCGAGGCGGATTCCCCCGGCCGCTTCGTGCGGACACCGTGGCAGCGCACCAACCATGACGGCGCGCCCGGCGGCGGCGGCGTGATGTCGATCCTGAAGGGCCGCGTCTTCGAGAAGGTCGGTGTCCATATCTCGACCGTCCATGGCAGCTTCCATCCCGACTTCGCCGGGCAGATTCCGGGCGCGTCGCAGGATCCGCGCTTTCACGCGACGGGCATCTCGCTGATCGCCCATCCCTGGAACCCGCATGCGCCGACCGTCCACATGAACACCCGCTTCGTCGTGACGACCCGGCCCTGGTTCGGCGGCGGCGCCGACCTCACCCCCGTGCTCGACGCGCGCCGCACGCAGGACGACCCCGATGCCCACGATTTCCACGCCGCTCTGCGCGCGCCCTGCGAGGCCTTTCCAGCCGTCGCGGACTACGAGGCCTTCAAGGCCTGGTGCGACGAATACTTCTTCCTGAAACACCGCAACGAGCCGCGCGGCATCGGCGGCATCTTCTACGACTATGTCTGGACCGGCGAGCCGGAAGCCGACTTCGCCTTCACGCAAGCCGTCGGCGAGGCCTTTCTCGGCATCTACCCGGTAATCCTCGCGCGCAACCTCTCCAGGCCCTGGAGCGAGGCCGAGCGCCAAGAGCAGCAGGTGCGGCGCGGCCGCTATGTCGAGTTCAACCTGCTCTACGACCGCGGCACGATCTTCGGCCTCAAGACGGGCGGCAACGTCGATTCGATCCTCTCCTCGATGCCGCCGACGGTGCGCTGGCCTTGAAAGCGCTCGTCTGAACGGGCAGGGCTCTGGAGCCGGTCCACCGCCCGTTCGACGAAGCGGTTCTGCTCCACGTCAGCGGCCGGGCATCCCGCCTCGATCCAAGCGGCCCGCGCCGCCGCGAGCACCTGTCCGACCCGCGGCCCCGGCGCTACGCCCAGCGCCATCACATCCTTGCCCCCTGGCAGGAAGGGCGGAGTGCCGGCCAGTTCCGCGATCGAACGCTGGACGGCTTCGCCGGCATCCCGGCCGGCCGAGGCATTCAGCAGGACCAGCGCCGCCGCGACCGCATCCGCCCCGGTGGCGTCGGCCAGATGGCGCAAGGCCGCGATGCCTGGCAGGTCCGGCCTGCCGCCCAGCGCCTCCAGCGCCTGCGCGATGCGCGTGATCCGGTCGAATTCCTCGTTCGAGAGCCGCAGCCCCTCCCGAAGACGCTCCGCGTCTTCCCGCTTCGCCACCGCCAGCGCAGCGAGCCGGAAGGCGGGCAAGATTCCCGCGCCCTCGTCCCCGGCCACGGCCGCGAAACGCGACAGATGCGGCACGCCGCCGATCACCGCCGTCAGCAGCCCCGCGCCGGCCATCGCCCGCACGGTCGCGGCGGCCCCCGGCGCGACGAGGAGCTTCATCGTCTCGGCCCGCATCCGCTCGCGGGAGAGCGCGCCGAGACCGGCACGGCCCGCGATGCAGGCGGCGAGCCCCACGGCATCCGGCTCGCCATCTCCATATTGGGCGTGGAAGCGGAAAAAGCGCAGGATGCGCAGATAATCCTCGCGGATTCGCTCCGCCGGCTCCCCGATGAAACGCACGCGGCGCGCCTGAAGATCGCCAAGCCCGCCGCAGACATCATGGACCCGGCCCGCCGCGTCCAGTCCCAGCGCATTGATGGTGAAGTCCCGCCGCAAGGCATCGGCCACGAAATCGCGCCCGAACACCACCCGGGCCCGGCGCCCATCCGTTTCGACATCCTGCCGCAGCGTCGTCACTTCGAAGCTCTCGCCCTCGCCGACGAGCGTCACCGTGCCGTGCTCGATGCCGGTGGGAATCGCCTTGAAACCGGCTTGCCGCCCGCGCCGCATCGTCTCCTGCGGAAGGGCCGTGGTGGCGAGATCGACATCGCTGGGCGCTGTCCCGAGCAGGAGATTGCGAACCGCCCCGCCCACGACCCGCGTCTCCTCACCCTGCCCGTCGAGCGCCGCCAGCAGCCGGGCCAGCGCCGGGCGCGCCAGGAATGCGCCGATCCGGGCCTCGACCTCCCCGCTCACCGGAAGCGGCCGGGGACGAGCACCCCGTTCTCGACATGGGGCGGCTCATAGGCGCCGCGCTCGCGCTTCATCACGAGCCCCTCGATCACGAGAATGACGATCACGAGCGCAAGGCCCGCCACCGCGAGCCGGAACAGATGCGGGCTCCAATGAGCGACATCCAACGGGTTGCGCCGCTTGATCACCAGATAGGCGGCGAAGGCGCAGAAGGGCAGAACGAAGAGCAGGACCTCTTCGATGACGGCACGCAGCATTGGCTCTCTTTCAGTCCGCCAGCCGCTCGTAGAGATTGCGGATGATGCCGGCGGTCGCGCCCCAGATATAACGATCTTCGAACGGCATCGCATAATAGGTACGGAAGACACCCTTCCACTCCCGGCCCTCGCGCCGGTGATTGGCGGGATCGAGCAGGAAGGACAACGGCGTCTCGAAGGCCGCATCGACCTCGCTGGGGTTGAGCGTCAGCGAGAAAGGCGGCTCCACCAGCGCCACCACCGGCACGATGCGATAGCCGGTGCCGGTGAGATAGGCGTCGAGGAAACCCAGCGTGGTGATCTTCTCACGCGAAAGCCCGATTTCCTCCTCCGTTTCGCGCAGCGCGGTCACGACGGGCGAGCCGTCGACCGCATCGACCCGCCCGCCCGGGAAGGCGACCTGCGCCGAGTGCTTGCGCAGGGCCGCCGCCCGCTGCGTCAGCAGCACGGTCGGCCCCTCCGGCCGCGGCACCACCCCGATCAGCACGGCGGCCGGAATGGCGCGCATCTCGTCGGGGACCGGCACGGGATGCTCCTGGCCCTCGTGGTCGCCGCGCGGACGCGCGATCAGGTCGCCGGGTTCGGGCGGATAAGGGCGCAGCCGCTCCCGCGCCAGCGCCGCGAATTCCGCGGCGCCGAGCGTCAGGGCCTTGCCGGACATGGCCACCTCGCCGGTCCTCATGGAGGGCCGAGGCCCTCGATCTCGCTGGCAGGCACCGCTGCATGGAACGCGCCGCCCGCCGCGATGCCGAACCACTCCTCCCCATCGATGCTGCGGACCTCCCCGAGGGCCAAAAGATCATAGGTCAGCGCCCGCGTGACGCGCGCCCACAAGCCCCGTCGCACATGCAGATAGGGTTTGAGTCCGTCCTTCTCCGCCCGCTCGAAGCGCAGCGCATGCTCCGGCCCGACCTCGACCAGATCGTCGACAGAGGTGCGCATGGCGATGCTGCGCGCCTCGCCTTCCCCGGCGACCTGCATCTCCACGGCCTGGAGCGGCGCGTCCTCGACGCGAATCCGCACCTTCTCGACCGGGGTCACGAGAAAGTGCTCGTCCCCCTCGCGCTTCAGCACGGAGGCGAAAAGCCTCACCAGAGCCGGCCGGCCGATCGGCGTGCCGAGATAGAACCAGGTGCCGTCCGCCGCGATGCGGATGTCGAGATCGCCGCAGAAGGGCGGGTCCCAGCGTTCGACCGGCGGCGGGCCGCGGCGCTCGGCGTCGCCCAGCGCGGCCATAAGCCTGTCCATCGCAGAGCCTGAATTCGTCATCGGATCGGGCTCCGCCGCCTGCGGCATCGTGGATGCATCGCGTTTATGCCTTGAACTCCACATAATCGTGAAGCGCTCTTCATGTGCAACGCGGCAATCGGCGCTTGAGCCATCCGACCGCCCCGTCCACACTGAAACGGTGTGGCGCCGCCCCGGTTTCGGACCGCTTTTTGCTGAGCCGGGCCGAGGGCGGCCAAACTGAAGGAGATCGATATGGTGGCGCAAGCCCGCTCGAACGAGACCAGTGCCCCGATCGACCTCGACACCGGCGTGGTCGAGGCGGCGGAGGCCGCGCTGGGCGCGATCGGCGCGGCGCGCAAGGAGATCGGCCAGGTCATTTTCGGCCAGCAGAAGGTCGTGGACCTCTCGCTGATCACCCTGCTGGCCGGCGGCCACGGCCTCCTCGTCGGCGTGCCCGGCCTCGCCAAGACCAAGCTCGTCGAGGCGATGGGCACGGTGCTGGGGCTCTCAGCCCGGCGCGTGCAGTTCACGCCCGACCTGATGCCCTCCGACATTCTGGGCTCCGAGGTTCTGGACGAGAGCGCCGACGGCAAGCGCCATTTCCGTTTCGTGAAGGGTCCGGTCTTCGCCCAGCTGCTGATGGCCGACGAGATCAACCGCGCCAGCCCGCGAACGCAGTCGGCGCTGCTGCAGGCGATGCAGGAACACCACGTCACCGTCGCGGGCGAGCGTTACGATCTGCCCGCCCCCTTCCATGTGCTCGCGACCCAGAACCCGATCGAGCAGGAGGGCACCTATCCCCTGCCCGAGGCGCAGCTCGACCGCTTTCTGCTCGAGATCGATGTCGGCTATCCCGACCGCGAGGCCGAGCGCCGTATCCTGCTGGAGACCACCGGCGCGGCCGAATACCGGCCCAGCCCTGCGATGACCGCCGAGACGCTGATGTCGGTCCAGCGTCTCGTGCGCCGCCTGCCGGTCGGCGAGGCCGTGGTCGATGCGATTCTCGATCTCGTCCGCTCCGCCCGCCCGGGCCAGGGCGACGCCGCCATCACCGACAAGCTCGCCTGGGGCCCCGGTCCGCGCGCCAGTCAGTCGCTGACGCTCGCCGCCCGTGCCCGCGCGCTGGTCGAAGGCCGGCTCGCCCCCTCCATCGACGATGTCGCGGCCCTCGCGGTGCCGGTACTGAAGCATCGCGTCGCGCTCACCTTCGCTGCCCGCGCCGATGGCGAGACCGTGGAAGGCGTCATCGCCCGCCTCGTGGAACGGCTGGGATAGCCGCATGCTGCGCACGCGCGTCCTAGGCCAGAGCGAGAGGCAACCGGCCAGGCCGGTGGTCACCGCCTCGCTTGATCTGGCGGCACGCCTGCCGCGCCTGATCCTCGAAGCGCGCCGTGTCTCGGCGAGTGTGCACGGCATTCATGGCCGCCGGCGCGCCGGGCCGGGCGAAAGCTTCTGGCAGTATCGGCCGCTCGTCGCCGGCGAATCGGCCTCACGCATCGACTGGCGCCGCTCGGCGCGGGACGGGCATCTCTTCGTCCGCGAGCGCGAATGGGAAGCCTCGCACAGCGTCTGGCTCTGGATCGACCGCTCCGCCTCGATGGGCTTCGCCTCCTCGCTGGCGCAGGCCCCGAAGATCGACCGCGCTTTGGTCGCCGGCTTCGCGCTGGCCGAGACGCTGGTCGAAGGCGGCGAGCGCGTCGGCCATCTGGGGCTGACGCGGCCGATGGCGTCGCGCGCCATCATCGAAACGCTGGCGCAGGCGATCGCCGCCGATCGCCGCGGCGCCGATGACGATCTGCCGCCGGCCGCGGCGCTGCCGCGCCTCTCCGACGCGATCATCGTCACGGACGGGCTCTCCCCGGCCGGCTCGCTCGCCGCCCGCATCGCTTCGCTCGCCGGCAGCGGCGCCCGCGGCCATGTGCTGCTGATCGCTGACCCGATCGAGGAGACCTTCCCTTTCTCCGGCCAGGCGGAGCTGTTCGATCTGGAAGACGGGCTGGCTTTGCGCGTGGGGGATGCCGGCGCCTGGGGCGAAGAGTATCGCCAGCGCCTCGCCGCTCATCGCGAGGCGATCCGCGAGGCCTGCCGCAAGGCCGGCTGGACGCTGACCCTCCACCGCACCGACCGGCCGGCCAGCGAAGCGGTGCTGCGCGTTGCGAGCCTGGTCGCCGCGCGAGGGGCGAACTGATGCTGGGTTTCGCAGGGCTGGGACACACCCCCTCATCCCGGACAAGCGGCGCAGCCGCGCAGCGCGTCTCTGCGACCGGGGTGAGGTTGCGGATCTGGTCCCGATCGGCTGAGGAGCGGGGCCGCCCATGCTGAGCGCCCTGCCCTTCACATTTTCCGCCCCGCTGGCGCTCGCCGCTCTCGCCCTGTTGCCGGCGCTGTGGCTGATCCTGCGCGTCACGCCGCCGCGGCCACGCCGCATCGACTTCCCGCCGCTCAAGATCATGGCCGACCTGCTGCCGAAGCGGGAACTGCCGGCGCATACGCCGTGGTGGCTGCTGGCCCTGCGCATGGCGATCGCCGCCGCCGCCATCCTCGCCGTCGCCGGCCCGATCTGGAACCCGCCCCGCGAAGCCGCCTCCGCCGGCGGCCCCCTGCTTCTGCTGGTCGACAACGGCTTCGGCGCGTCCGGCGACTGGCCCGAGCGCCTTGCCGTGGCCGAATCGCGGATCGCCGCCGCCACCCGCGAGGGCCGGACGATCGCGGTGGTGGGCCTTGCCGAAAATCCGGGCGAGATCGCCCTGTCGGATCCGCGCGCGGCGCTGGAGAAGCTGCGGGCGCTGCCGCTGGAGCCGCATGCGCCCGATCGCGCCCTGCATCTGCCCCGAATCGAAGGTTTTCTGCGCGCCCAGCCGCGCGCCGAGATCGTCTGGGTGTCGGACGGGTTGGCTCTCGGGGACGAGAGCGCCTTCCTCGCCGCGCTGAAGCCCCTGGCCGGGGCGAGCCGGCTTGCGATCCATGCCGGGCCGGTCGACCAGATCGCGCTCGCCGCGCCCGAGAACCAGGCCGGCGCGCTCGCGGTGAAGGTGCTGCGCCCCTCGGCGACAGCGGCCGCGACCGGGCAGATCCGAGCGCTCGATCTCAAGGGCCTCTCGCTGGGCGAGACGCCGTTCATCTTCGAAGGTAACGCGCTCGAGACCACGGCGCGCCTGACCTTGCCGATCGAGGTGCGCAATGCCGTCTCTCGGCTGGAAGTGCTGGGCGAGCGCAGCGCCGGCGCCGTCGCACTCCTCGACGACAGCGCCAAGCGCCGCCGCGTCGGCATCGTCTCCGGCACCACGGCGGACACCGCCCAGCCGCTGCTCTCGCCAACCTATTACGTCTCGCGCGCCCTCCAGCCCTATGCCGATATCCGCCAGCCCCGGCAGGGCTCGACGGATCCGGTCGGCGAATTGCTCGGCCAGAATCTCTCCGTGCTGGTGCTGGCCGATATCGGCGCGCTCGACCGCGACACCATGGCCAAGGTCGAGGATTTCGTGCGGCGCGGCGGGGTACTGCTGCGCTTCGCCGGCCCGCGCATCGCCACCGCCTCCGACGAACTCACCCCGGTCAGGCTGCGCCGCGGCGGCCGCACCCTGGGCGGTGGCCTCTCCTGGGAGACGCCGCGCAAGCTCGCAGCCTTCGGCCGTGAAAGCCCCTTCTATGGCCTCCCGATCTCGGACGATCTGCGCGTCAACCGCCAGATCCTCGCCGAGCCGGAGCCTGAACTTTCGCGCAAGACCTGGGCGGCGCTGGAAGACGGCACGCCGGTCGTTACCGGCGAGCGGCGCGGCGATGGGCTGATCGCGATGGTGCATGTCACGGCGGACACGACCTGGTCGAACCTGCCGCTCTCGGGCCTCTTCGTCGAGATGCTGCGCCGGGTGGTCAACCTCTCCGGCAGCGGTCCCGCGCCCGCCACGCAAGGCGACGAGACCCGCGTCGAAACCCTTTCGCCCACCCGCGTGCTCGACGGGCTCGGCCAGTTCCGCACCCCGCCGGCGACCAGCCAGCCGGTCGCGCGCAATTTCATCGGCCGCGCCACGCTGCTGCACCCCCCCGGCCTTTATGGCCCCAGCGAAGGATCGCTCGCGGTGAACGCGCTGGCTCCGACCGACAAGCTGGCCGCGCTCAATCTCGCCGGGCTCGGTGCTCCCATTCTGCCGATCGGCGAGCCCGTCGCCCGCGACATGCGCCCGCCGCTTCTCGTCCTGGCGCTGCTGCTTCTCGTCGCCGACACGCTCGCGACGCTCTGGCTCGGCGGCCGGCTCTCCGCCCGCCGGCCGCGCCGCGCCGCTTCCGCCGCAGCCATGCTGTGCGTTGCGGCCCTCGCCGGACTCAGCCTGCCCGAGCCGGCCCGCGCGCAGGCCCCGGCCCCCGCGCCGGCAAACCCGCAGCAGGCGCTGCCGCCGATCCCGCGCGAGCTCATCGCCAATGGCGCGATGACGCGGCTGGCCTTCGTCGTCACGGGCGAGCGCACGGTGGACGACCTCTCCCGCGCCGGCCTCGCCGGGCTCAACACGGCCCTCGCTGCCCGCACGGCGCTGGAACCGGGGGAACCGGTCGGCGTCAATGTCGAGCGCGACGAACTCGCCTTCTTTCCCGTGCTGTACTGGCCCATCGTCTCGGGTCGGCCGATCCCGTCACCGGACACGCTGCGCAAGCTCGAAGCCTATATGAAGGGCGGCGGGCTGGTGATCTTCGACACCCGCGACGCCATGAGCGCCCGCCCGGGCGGCGGCACCACCCCCGAGGGCGACCAGTTGAAGCGCATGCTGCAGACGCTCGACATTCCCGAGCTGGAGCCGCTGCCGCGCGACCATGTCCTGACCAAGACCTTCTATCTGCTCGACGGCCTGGTCGGCCGCTACGACACCGGCGCGACCTGGGTGGAGGCCCTGCCGCCCGCCGATGACGATGGCCGCCGGCCGGCGCGAGCGGGCGACAACGTCTCGCCCATCGTCATCACCTCGAACGATCTCGCCGCGGCCTGGGCCGTCGATCGGCGCGGCGAGGGCCTCGTGCCGCTCTCGGGCTCCGATCCGCGCCAGCGCGAAATGGCCCTGCGCGGCGGCGTCAACCTCGTGATGTACGCGCTGACCGGCAACTACAAGGCCGATCAGGTCCATGTCCCGGCGCTGCTGGAAAGGCTGGGGCAATAGCGATGTGGAGCCTCTCCTTCACCCCGCTGGTGCCGCTGCCGCTGCTGATCGGGCTTGCCGTGCTGGCCGCGCTCGCGGCCGGTGCCGCGATCGTGCTGGCCGGACGCAGCGCCGTGCTGCGCGCCGTCGCGCTCTCGATCCTGGCGATCGCCCTGGCGGATCCCTCGCTGGTCTTCGAGGATCGTGAGCCGGTCAAGGACGTGGTGCCTGTCGTCGTCGACCGCTCCGCCTCCAACCGTCTCTCCGACCGCGGCGCGCAGACCGACGCGGCCGTGGCCGAGGTCGAGCGGCAATTGCGCGGCATCCCCGGCATCGAGCCGCGCGTGGTTGAACTGCGCGATGCGCAGGGCTCCAGCGACGGCACCCGCCTGTTCGAGGCGCTGACCAACAGCCTCTCCGACGTCCCCTCCGAGCGGGTGGCGGGCGCCATCGCGATCACCGACGGGCTCGCCCACGACGCCCCGCCCAACGCCGAGGTGCTCGGTCTCAAGGCGCCGCTGCACGTCCTCACCACCGGCCGCAACGCCGAGATCGACCGGCGGATCATGCTGGTCGATTCGCCCCGCTTCGGCATCGTCGGCAAGGACCAGATCATCCGCCTGCGCGTCGTGGACAAGGGCGGCCCCGGCCGCGCGGGCCTGACTATCCGCCGCGACGGGGAGATAGTCGCCCGCCGCGAGGTCGCGACAGGCCAGACCGTACAGGTACCGATCCGGATCGACCGGGGCGGGCCGAACGTCGTCGAGATCGAGGCCTCCCCGCTCGACAACGAGCTGACGCTGGCCAACAACCGCGCGGTGATCACCATCGAGGGCGTGCGCGACAAGCTGCGCGTTCTGCTGGTCTCGGGCGAGCCGCATCCGGGCGAGCGGACCTGGCGCAACCTCCTGAAATCAGACGCCAATGTCGATCTCGTCCACTTCACCATCCTGCGCCCGCCGGAGAAGCAGGACGGAACGCCGATCAACGAACTCTCGCTGATCGCCTTCCCGACGCGCGAGCTGTTTCAGGTCAAGATCAAGGAATTCGACCTGATCATCTTCGACCGCTACGCCAATCAGTCGATCCTGCCGCTGGTCTATTTCGACAATATCGTCCGCTATGTGCGCGAGGGCGGCGCGCTGCTCGTCGCGGCCGGGCCCGAATATGCCGGCCAGCAGACGCTGGCCCGCACCCCGCTGGGCCAGATTCTCCCGGCGACCCCGGACGGCAGCGTCATCGACGAGGCCTATCGTGCCCGCGTCAGCAATCTCGGCAAGCGCCATCCGGTGACGCGCGACCTGCCGGGCTCAGAGGTGGAGCCGCCGCGCTGGGGAGAGTGGCTGCGCATGGTGGGCGCCCAGGCCAAGGCGGGCGCGGCGCCGGTGATGACCGGCCCGGGCGAAAAGCCGCTGCTGATGCTCTCCCGAGAGCAGAAAGGCCGCGTCGCCCTGTTCCTCTCGGACCATGAATGGCTCTGGGCGCGCGGCTTCCGCAATGGCGGCCCCTATCTCGACCTTCTGCGGCGGCTCAGCCACTGGCTGATGAAGGAGCCGGAGCTGGAGGAGGAGGCGCTACGCGCCAGCGTCCGCAACGGGCAGATCGAGGTCGAGCGCCAGACGCTGGGAGAGAACCCCTCGCAGATCACCCTCTCGGGCCCGGACGGGCAGACCCGCCAGGTGCCGCTGGAGGCCGGCCGACCCGGCCTGTTCACCGCCCGCATCCCGACCACGCAGCAGGGCCTCTACCGGCTGACAGGCGACAATCTCACCGCCTTCGCCAGCGTCGGCCCGGAAAATCCGCGCGAGCTGATGGAGGTCGTCAGCGACCCGCAGCAGCTCGCCGCCCTGGCGCAGGCCACCGGCGGTTCGTCGCGCCGCATCGGCCATGAGGGCGATCCCAGCGTCTCGATCCCGCGCATCGTGCCGGTGCGCTCCGGCAGCCAGTTCGCGGGGGCGGACTGGATCGGCCTCAGGATCAGCGATTCCGGAATCGTGCGCGGCGTGCGGATCTCGCCGCTCTTCATCGGGCTGATTGGGCTGTGCGTGCTCTTCGGCGCGCTGGTCGCCGGCTGGGTCGGGGAAAGCGGACGCCGCTTCGGCCGGCAGGCCTGAGGCTGCGGGCGTCTACCGCGCCGGCATCACCGCGCCGCGCCGCTGCGCCAGCGTGCCCTCGACCAGATCCAGCGCCAGGAACCGCGCCGGATCGGCCGGCCCCGGCAGCACGAGTTGGCCGGGCGGGATCGGCTTGAAGCCGAAGCGGGCGTAATAGGGCGCATCGCCCACGAGCAGGATCAGGTCGTGCCCGGCCTCTCGCGCGGCCGCGATCGAACGGTTCATCAGCGCCCCCCCGATTCCCCTGCCCTCGAAGGCTGGATCGACGGTCAGCGGGCCGAGCATCAGCGCCCCATGCCCACCCGCGATCACGGGCGTGACCTTCACCGAGCCGACGAGAAAGGTGCCGACATGCGCGGCGAAGGACAGGGCCGGATCGGGCGGCACGCCCTCGCGCAGGCGAAAGGCAGTCCGGGCGAAGCGGCCGGGGCCGAAGGCGCGTTCATGCAACCGCTCGATGGCGGCCTGGTCCACGGGCAGTTCGTGGCGAATGGTCAGGGGCAGGGATGTCATGGCGACCGGAGAGCACAGCGGCAGCGGGAAGGACGAAGGCCGGGCGCCAAAGACGCGCGAACCCGAAAGGCGCTTTCAGCGCGTCGGTCGTCGCAGGTCGCGGAGGCTGTGCGGAGCGGTCATGGAATCGGCCTTTAACAGAGCGTGGCGGTCGCGTCCATCGCCGCCTCCGTGACGGAGCGACAGCTTGCGGCGCACCGATGGATGAGGTCCATTGCCCGACAAAGGCTGGGAAGAGCCAAGCGAACCCAGCGGGCGCCGGTCCAAGGCCTGCGGCCGGTCGGGTTCGCCACCCCGGGGAGGACATCATGGTCAAGATGCTGATTCATGCGGGAATGGCGGCGCTGATCGCGGGCTTCGCCCTGCCGGCAGCGGCCCAGCAGCCGGCGCCCGAGCGCAAGCCGCCGCCTCGCGACGAATTCTTCTGGCTCGGCGAAATGAACAAGGCGAGCACGGTCATCAACAGCGAGGAAGGGCTGCTCGACAAGGCGCTCGCCCCGAAGCTGGCCAGAGGCATCGCGAAGGTCATCGCGGCGGGAGGCGAGCCCGGCGCCAGGCGGCCCTCCACCGTCATCACCTTCGAGCCGCTGATGATCAAGGAGGCCGGCGTCGAGGTGACGCTGATCCATGCCGGCCGGTCCAGCCAGGACATGCATGCGACCTATCGCGCCGCGATCATGCGCGACCGTCTGCTGGCGCTGGCCGACCAGCTCTCCCGCACGACCCGCACGATGGTCGATCTCGCGGCGACGCATCGCGACACGGTGGTGCCGAACTACACCAATGGCGTCGCGGCACAGCCCAACAGCTACGGGCATTACCTGCTCGGCCTCGCCGCCGGCTTCGAGCGCGACGCCCAGCGCATCCGCGAAACCTATGCGCGCGTCGATCTCTCCCCGATGGGCACCACCGTGCTGAACGGCACCAGCTGGCCGCTGAACCGCCAGCGCATGGCCGATTATCTCGGGTTCGCTGGACTCGTCGATAATGCCTACGACGCCTCGCAGATCGCCGCTGCGGACCTGCCCGTCGAGGCCGGCGCGATCGTCACGTCGATCGCCCTGCATACCGGCGGCTTCATCCAGGACGTGATGACGCAATATGCCCAGCCGCGCCCCTGGATCCTGCTGCGCGACGAGGGCGGCATGACCGGCGGCGGCACCACCTACGTCTCCAGCGCCATGCCGCAGAAGCGCAATCCCGGCCTGCTCAACGGCACCCGGGAGGAGGCCTCCGAGGCGTTGGCGCTGGCGACCGGGCCGGTCTTCAAGGCCCACAACATCCCGCCCGGTATGCCCGACGCAAAGGATGCCAAGGCCAACAGCGCGATGATCGACGCCGGCACGCGCACGCTCGCGCGCCTCGACCGAATCCTGAAGGCGCTGGTCATCGACCCGCAGCGGGCGCTGGACGAACTCAACAGCGACTGGACCGCCTCGCAGGAACTCGCCGACGTCCTGATGCGCAGTTACAAGCTGCCCTTCCGTGCCGGGCATCATTTCGCCTCCGAGGTGGTGGACTACGCCAAGGCCCACGACATCAAGCCGACCGATTTCCCCTATGCTCAGGCCCAGGCGATCTACCGCAAGGCGGCCGTGGAGATGCAGCTGACGCCGGCCGAGTTGCCGATGAGCGAGGCGCAGTTCCGAGCCACGCTCGACCCCGTCGCGATCGTGAAGAACCGTGCCACGGCGGGCGGCCCGCAGCCGGCGGAAATGGACAGGATGCTCGCCGAGGCGAAGCAGCGCCTCGATCGACAGGATGGCTGGATCAGGGAGAAGCGCCAGCGCATCGCCGATGGGTTGGCGAAGCTCGACGCCGATTTCGACAGGCTCGCCAAATCGGGAGAATAGCCGGCGCTGCGCTCACCAGTCGAGCGCAGGGGCCGCGCCGTTCGCGATCTCGGCGAGGCGCCGGCGCGTGCCTCCGGTCGTACCGTCCGGCAAAGCGTCGAGTGCGAAGAAGCGAGCCTCGGCGATTTCGAGCCGTGGCCGCTCGGCCTGCACGGCCACGAAATCGCGCACGACGAAGACCGCGATATGGTCCCTTCGTCCCAGCTCGGGATGGAAGAACAGCCCGTGCAGCCTGGGCGTGCCGGTCACGCGCAGGCCGGCTTCCTCCAGCAGTTCCCGCCGCAGGGCATCGACCGCGCTCTCCCCGACCTCGACCCCGCCGCCCGGCAGAAACCAGCCGGCCACATAGGTATGGCGCACCAGCAGCACCTCGCCCGCGGCGTTGAACACCGCGCCCTGCGCACCGAAGGTGAGCCCGCGCGTCACCCGCGCCGCGACATTGCGCAACTGCGCCAGCCATCTCTGCCAGCCGCGGAATTCGGAACCGGCCGTCGGGGTCTGCGTCATCGGTCGCCTTCCGGGAAACATTGATGACAGGTTAATTGTCTATGCAATAGACGCATGACTGACCCGGGAATGCGAGCGTTGTTCTGTCACGAACGCGCCTCAAATGAGGCCGATAGGACGGGTCCATATCGCTGGGGTCATTACCATGTTGCTCTCTTTCATCATCGCTCGGCTGCGCGCCAAGCCTGCTTATGTCTGGAAGCCGGCCGTCACCATGACGGATTCGCGCATCGTTTCGGAACTGACGGGCACCGCCAGCTGAATCGTCGCGGCCGGCATTCGGCCCGCATCGATCTGGGCGCTTGACGGGTGCCCCGTTACGGGGGCAATCGCTGAGCCGTGTTCACGCTCGCGCACCTGTCCGACCCGCATCTGGGCCCGCTCGCGGGCTTCTCGCTGCATCATCTGCTCGGCAAGCGCGCGACCGGCTACATCAACTGGCGCCGCAATCGCCGCCACGCCCATGACATGGACGTGCTGGCGCGCATCGTCGACGACATGCATGCGCTTGCGCCGGATCATATCGCCTGCACCGGCGACGTCTCGCATATCGGTCTGCCGGGCGAGTTCAAGACGGCTGTCTCTTTCCTCGACACGCTGGGCCCGCGTGAGACGGTCAGCTTCGTGCCCGGCAATCACGATGCCTATGCCCGCTCCTCGCTGAAGGCCCTGGCCGAGCTGCTGGCGCCCTGGAGCGGCAGCGACGATGGCGGCGCAGGCTATCCCTGGTATCGCCGCCGCGGACCGATCGCGCTGATCGGCGTCTCCAGCGCCGTGCCGACCCTGCCCTTGATGGCGACCGGCCGGGTCGGCCGCGACCAGACCGCCCGCACCGCCGCCCTGCTGGACCGCGCCAAGGCGGAAAATCTGATTCGGGTCGTTCTGATCCATCATCCCCCCTATGTCGGCGGGGCGCGGCGCTCGCGCGAACTGGTCGATGCCGAGCGCTTTGAGACGATGCTGCGCCTGAAGGGCGCCGATCTCGTCCTTCACGGCCACAACCACACCTTCTCGCTCGCCTGGCGGCCGGGGCCGGAGCGCGATTTCCCGATCGTCGGCGTGCCCTCGGCATCGATCGGCCCGCTCGGCCATGGCGAACTCGCCACCTGGCATCTGTTCCGCCTCGGCGGGGACGGCAAGGCGCCGCGCATCACCCTGGACCAACGCGGCTGCGACCTCGCCGGGCTGGTCGTCCGCCGCCAGGAGATCGTGCTGATGGGCGAGGCCGTGGGCAGTAGGCAGTAGGCAGTAGGCAGTCGAAGCTGCCTTCCCCGATTGCCGACTGCCTATTGCCTATTGCCGCTCAAATACAACGGCCGCCGTCGACGGTCAGCACCGTCCCGGTGACCATCTCCGCCTCGTCCGAGCAGAGGAAGACGGCAGCGTGGCCCATGTCCTGCGGCGTCGAGAGCCGGCCCCACGGGATCGAGGCACGGAACTGGGCGCGTTTTTCCGGCGTATCCTCACCCATGAAGGTGGCGAGCAGCGGCGTCTCGCCCGCGACGGGAGCGATCGCGTTGACGCGGATACGGTCCGGCGCCAGCTCGACCGCCATCGACTTGGAAAGAAGGTTCACCGCACCCTTCGAGCCATTGTACCAGGCGAGGCCGGGGCGAGGCCGCACGCCCGCCGTCGAGCCGATATTCAGGATGACGCCGCCGCCATGGGCGCGGAAATGCGGCACGGTCGCCTTCGCCATCAGATAGATCGACTTCACGTTGACCGCGAAGACGCGGTCGAATTCCTCCTCGCTCACATCCAGCATCGGCTGGTTACGATGGCTGATGCCGGCATTGTTGACCCCGATGTCGAGCCGCCCGAAAGCCGCGAGAACCTGCGCCACCGCCGCATCCACGCTCGCCGCCTTGCCGACATCGCAGGTCGCCGCGATCGCGCCTTCGCCCAGGGCCTCGGCCGCCTGCTCGGCCTTCTCCCCGTTGATGTCGAGCACGGCCACCTTCGCGCCCTCGCGCAGGAAGGCCTGCGCGATGCCGAGGCCGAAGCCCTGCGCGCCGCCGGTCACCAGCGCCGTCTTGCCTTGAAGTCTCATGGTCGTTTCCTCTTGCTCTCGTTGAGGAGGATGTTTGACGTCAACGGCCGCGGACGACAACGCGGTTTTACGCATGCGCGCCGGGACGAGAACGGCATCACGCGGGGAGAGTTCGGAGCCGGCTCATCCCAGTCACCTGGATTGCTTCGTCGCTGCGCTTCCCGCAACGACGATGGGATGCGCTTCTTCCCGCACTGTGCTCAGGCGCCCAGCTCTTCCCGCAGCATCTCCAGCTCGAGCCAGCGCTCTTCGGCCGTGGCGATCTCGCGCGAGAGCTCCTCCAGGCGCGCGGTCGCCTTGGCGAAGAGCTTGGGATCGCGCGTGTAGAGATCGCCCGCCACCGCCGCGTTCAGCCTCGCGGACTCCGCCTGCAGCGTCTCGATCGTCTTGGGCAGCGTCTCCAGCGCGTGCTTCTCGTTGAAGGAGAGCTTGCGCCTGGGCGCGGCGGACGGCACCACCGACGCCTTGGGAGCGGCCACAGCCGGAGCCGGCTTGTCCACCGCCCGCACCTTGGCGCCGACGCCCCGCCCGCGCTGCTTCAGCATGTCGGAATAGCCGCCGGCAAACTCGGTCCAGACCCCATCGCCATCCGAGATCAGCACGGCCGAGACCACGCGGTCGATGAAATCGCGATCATGGCTCACCAGCAGCACTGTGCCCTGATAATCGGCCAGCAACTCCTGCAACAGATCCAGCGTTTCGAGGTCGAGGTCGTTGGTGGGCTCGTCCAGCACCAGCAGGTTGGAGGGCTTGGCGAGGGCACGGGCCAGCATCAGCCGGCCCCGTTCGCCGCCCGACAGAGCCCCCACGGCCGTGCCGCGCTGAAGCGGCTGGAACAGGAAGTCCTTCATATAGGAGATGACATGGCGCGGCTGGCCGCCGACCATCACCTGGTCCGAGCCGCCCCCGGTCAGCGCGTCCCCGAGC
>NZ_JBMDWH010000036.1:0-35640 GCF_048595345.1 Allobosea sp. | reverse complement strand
GCGCCGCCAAGCCGATCCTCGAGATCAATCCGCGCCACCCCGTGGTCGCGGCGTTGGCCGGCGCGCAGGACGAGGCGCTGCGCGCGGATGTCGCGCATCTTCTGCTGGACACCGCCCGCGTGCTCGACGGCGAACGCCCGGTGGACGCCGCCGCCTTCGCCGAGCGCCTGACCCGGCTGCTGACCAAGGGGCTCGACAAGGCCTGACCTTCGCGCTCCGAAGCCCGAGCCGGGTCCGGATAGTCGCGCCGCCGTCGTTGCGCGATTCCGGGCTCGGGCCTTCGGCTTGAGCAGGCCGAGGTTTTGCGGGACTCACTGCCGTTCCGGGCTTGCCCCGGGATCCATCGAAGGGCTTCGGAGCTTGACGATGGATCCCGGAGCGTCGCCGCTTCGCGGCTCGTCCGGGATAAGTGCCGATTCCGTGCGACATCAGCATGCGCGATGCTCGGAGTGACCGGGCCGAGAGGGCCGGCACCATCGCTTGATCCCAGCCCGTCGCCGCAGCTCCTGCCCACGGAAGCTTCAGTGCGATGATAGTCAGCCTAAAAATAAGGCACAAACGTCATCTTGCATACAAGCGACGAGGGTATCAAACCAGATTTCTCGATTTTCATTAACGATTTCAGTGATATCCGGCTTCGGCACGACATCTGCATTGCCACTCCTGGAACGAAGCTCGCCGGCCCTGTCCTGCCGGCCATCTGGGGGATCGTATCATGGCCATCACGCGTCGCGCCGCCCTTGCCGGCGGTCTCTCCGCGCCGTTTCTGCTGAGCGGACGTGCCGATGCGCAGGCTCCCAGCCGCAACGAGACGCTGCTTCTGGTGCAGGAATACGGCCCGAACAGCCTCGACATGCAGGGTATCGGCGCCTCGCAGCCGGTGAACGGCGTCGCGCTCAACTGCTATGATCGGCTGCTGCGCTTCAAGCCCGTGCCGATCCCCGGCGGAGGCGGCAACCAGGTCTCGATGGGCCAGCTCGAGGGAGAACTGGCCGAGAGCTGGCAGGTCGCTTCGGACGGGATGAGCTGCACCTTCAAGCTGCGCAATGCCAAATTCCACTCCGGTCGCCCGGTCACGGCCAAGGACGTCAAGTGGTCGCTCGATCGCGCGGTGACGATCGGCGGCTTCGCCACCACCCAGATGAATGCCGGCTCGCTGGAAAAGCCCGAGCAGTTCGTCGTCGTCGACGACAAGACCTTCCGGGTCGACTTCATCCGCAAGGACAAGCTGACCATGCCGAATCTGGCGGTCACCATTCCCTTCGTCTTCGACTCCGAGCTGGCGATCAAGAACGGCGGGGGCGACCCGCTCGCCAAGGAGTGGCTGAAGAACAACGTCGCCGGCTCGGGCGCCTTCAAGGTCGAGAGCTGGAAGCCGGGCGTCGAGACGATCTATGTCCGCAACGACGACTGGGCCTGCGGGCCGCTGCCGAAGCTGCGCCGCGTCATCGCCCGTGACATCGCCTCGCCGTCGACCCGGCGTGCGCTGATCGAGCGCGGCGACGCCGACATCTCCTACGGTCTGCCGCCGAAGGACTTCAAGGATCTCGCCGACGCCGGCAAGATCAACGTCGTCGGCGTGCCGATCCCCAACGGTGTCTGGGGCCTCTACCTCAACGCCCAGGTCGGCCCGTTCAAGGATGTCCGCCTGCGGCAGGCGGTGGCCTGGGTGCTGCCCTACGACAAGATGCTGCAGGCCTCGCTCTTCGGCCGCGGCGTCGACATGTCGGGCGGCCCCGAGACGCCGAAGCCCGCCTGGCCGACCCCTTTCCCCTACAAGACCAATGTCGAAAAGGCGAAGGCGCTCCTGGCGGCGGCCGGCGGCGGCTTCTCCACCACCCTGCAGTTCGACGCCGGCAATGCGACGGTGGCCGAGCCGATGTCGGTGCTGATCAAGGAAGCGCTGGCCTCGATCGGGATCGAGGTCGAGATCACCAAGGTGCCGGGCGCGAATTTCCGCACCGAGATCGCCAAGAAGACCAATCCGATGACGCTGAACCGCTTCGCCGGCTGGCTCGACTATCCGGATTACTACCTCTTCTGGACCATGCACGGTAACAATTCGATCTTCAACATCGCCAACTACCAGAATCCGGATCTGGACAAGCTGATCGACGCCGCCCGCTTCACCACCGACAAGGCGGCCTACGAAAAATACGTGGTCGACTTCGTCTCGCTCGTCGAGCGCGAGGTGCCGATGATCCCGATCGCCCAGCCGACCCATGACGTGGCGATGCAGAAGTCGATCGGCGGCTACCAGTTCCAGCCCTGCCGAGAGCCGGACTTCCGCTACCTGACGAAGGGGGCGTGACGCCGTTCCGCGTCTTCGGCTCGTCATCCCGGATCAGCGCCGCCCTCCGGGGACATGTCCGGGATGACGTCGGCGGGTGAAATGGAGATTTCTCAATGCTCAGCCTGATCGGCCAGCGGCTGAAGACGACGATCCCCTCGGTGATCGGCGTCATCATCGTCACCTTCCTGCTCACGCGCGTATTGCCGGGCGACACGGCCGCCTATTTCGCCGGGCCCGCCGCCACGCCGCAGGCCATCGCCGAGATCCGCGGCAAGCTCGGGCTCGACCAGCCCTTGCCGGTGCAGTTCGTCTCCTATGTCACCGCGCTGGTGAAGGGCGATCTCGGCACCTCTCTCACCACCGGCCAGCCGGTGACGGCCGATCTCGCCCAGCGGCTGCCGGCCTCCGCCGAGCTGACCCTGCTCGGCCTGCTGATCTCCATGGCGATCGCCCTGCCGCTCGGCGTGCTGGC
Organism: Allobosea sp.; assembly: GCF_048595345.1. Taxonomy (GTDB): domain Bacteria; phylum Pseudomonadota; class Alphaproteobacteria; order Rhizobiales; family Beijerinckiaceae; genus Allobosea. The sequence continues at coordinate 32,875 of NZ_JBMDWH010000036.1, read as the reverse complement.
GGCGGTGCGGCAGGGCTCATGGATCGATCATCTCTGCCGCATCGTCGCCACCGCCGGCGTCTCGCTGCCGGTATTCTTCACCGGACTCCTGCTGGTCTATGTCTTCTACTTCATCCTGGGCTGGTCGCCCGCTCCGCTCGGGCGCCTCGATGCCTTTCTGTCGGAGCCGCCGCGCGTCACCGGCTTCCTGCTCATCGACAGCCTGATCGCGCGCGATCCCGAGACCTTCCGCGCCGCGCTCTCGCAGATCCTGCTGCCGGCGCTGACGCTGGCGATCTTCTCGCTGGCGCCGATCACCCGCATGACGCGCGCCTCCATGCTGGCGGTGCTCGGCGCCGATTTCGTCCGCACCGCGAAAGCCAGCGGCCTTTCCGCCCGCAAGGTCATCGGCACCTATGCCTTCCGCAACGCGATGCTGCCGGTCGTGACCACGCTCGGCATGGTGTTCTCCTTCCTGCTCGGCGCCAACGTCCTCGTCGAGAAGGTCTTCGCCTGGCCCGGCGTCGGCTCCTATGCGGTCGAGGCCCTGCTCGCCTCCGACTACGCTCCAATCCAGGGCTTCGTGCTGACGATGGCGATCCTCTATGTTGTGCTGAACCTGCTGATCGACATTCTCTATGGCGTGATCGACCCCCGTGTCCGGATGGAGGGCTGAGCGATGAACGAGATCAGCCGGATCGAACCCGCCGCCCTGCGCTTCGAGGCTCCGCCCTCGACCTCGCTGCTGGCCCATGCCCGCCATATCGTCTCCGAAAACCCGGTCACCGGCTTCGCCTTCGGGCTGTTCGCGCTGATCCTCCTCGCCGCGATCTTCGGCCCCTGGCTGGTGCCCTATGACCCGCTGGCCTCCAACACCAACGCAGCTTTGCAGGGGCCGAGCGCGGCACATTGGTTCGGCACCGACCAGCTCGGCCGCGACATCTTCAGCCGGGTCGTCGCCGCGACGCGGCTGGATTTCTCGATCGCCGTGGCCTCGGTCGCGCTCGTCTTCCTGCTCGGCGGGCTCGCCGGCGTCATGGCGGGCTTCTTCGGCGGCTGGGTCGATACGCTCGTCGGCCGCATCGCCGACACCATCATGGCCTTCCCGCTCTTCGTGCTCGCGATGGGCATCGTCGCGGCGCTGGGCAACAGCGTCACCAACATCGTCATCGCCACCGCGATCATCAATTTTCCGCTCTATGCCCGCGTTGCCCGCGCCGAGGCGAATGTGCGGCGCGAGGCCGGATTCGTGCAGGCGGCGCGGCTGTCCGGCAATTCGGAGTGGCGCCTGCTGCTGACGCAGATCGTGCCCAACATCATGCCGATCATGGCCGTGCAGATGTCGCTGACGATGGGCTATGCCATCCTGAACGCCGCCGGCCTCTCCTTCATCGGCCTGGGGGTTCGCCCGCCGACGCCCGAATGGGGCATCATGGTGGCCGAAGGGGCCAGCTTCATCGTCTCCGGCGAATGGTGGGTCGCCTTCTTCCCCGGCCTCGCGCTCATGACCGCGGTCTTCTGTTTCAACCTGCTCGGCGACGGCGTGCGCGACCTCGTCGATCCCCAGCGGAGGAACTGACGATGAGCGCCACGCCACTCCTCGAAGTCCGCCACCTCACGGTCGAATTCGCCACCCGGCGCGGCACGGTGCAGGCGGTGAAGGCGATCGACATCAGCGTCGCCAAGGGCGAGACGGTCGCCATCGTGGGCGAATCCGGCTCCGGCAAATCCGTGACCTCCTACGCCGTGGTGCGCATCCTGGACCGGGCCGGCAAGGTCGCGCAGGGGTCGATCAGCTTTTCCGGAGTCGATCTCGTCGCCTCCAGCGAAGCGCAGATGCGCGACATTCGCGGGCGCGAGATCTCGATGATCTTCCAGAATCCGCGCGCCGCGCTGAACCCGATCCGCAAGGTCGGCAAGCAGATCGAGGACGTGCTGCTCCAGCATGTCCAGGCGACCCGCGCGACCGCCCGCGAGAAGGCGATCGAGGCGCTGGAAAAGGTCAAGATCGCCCGGCCGGCCGAGCGCTATGACGCTTATCCCTTCGAATTGTCGGGCGGCATGTGCCAGCGCATCGTCATCGCGCTCGCGCTCGCCTGCCAGCCGCAATTGCTGATCGCCGACGAGCCGACCACGGGGCTGGACGTCACCACGCAGAAGGCGGTGATGGACCTCATCACGGAGCTCACGCGCGAGCGCGGCATGTCGACGATCCTGATCACGCATGATCTCGGCCTCGCCGCCGCCTATTGCGACCGCGTCGTGGTGATGGAGAAGGGCAAGGTCGTCGAGACCGCCCCCGCGGCGGAGATCTTCCGCAACCCGCAGCATCCCTATACGCGCAAGCTGATGAAGGCGACGCCGCGCATCGGCATGAGCCTGCGCGACCTCCTGCCGGAGGGAACCCCGGCTTCGCCCATGACGACGCCCGCGCCGGCCCTGGCCGGAGAGCCGGCGCCGCTTCTCGTCGTCGAAAATCTGGTCAAGGAATATCCAAGGCCGCAGGCCGGCTCCCTGCTGGCGAAGCTGCTGGGCAAGAGCGAACCGGAGAAACCGGCTTTTCGCGCCGTCGACGGCGTCAGCTTCGAGGTACGGCGCGGCGAAACGCTCGGCCTCGTCGGCGAATCCGGCTGCGGCAAATCCACCACCTCGATGATGCTCAACCGCCTGCTCGACCCCACGAGAGGGCGGATCGTCTTCGACGGGCTGGATATCGGCGCGATTCCGGCCAAAAGCTTTGCCGCCTCGCCGTTTCGGCGCCGCATCCAGATGGTCTTCCAGGACCCGACCGACAGCCTGAATCCGCGCTTTACCGCCGAGCGGGCGATCCTCGATCCGATCCTGCGGATGGGCGCGATCCGGGGCAGGGCGGCGCTGCGGGCGCGCTGCGAGGAACTGGCTCAGCTGGTCGGCCTGCCGGTCGAGCTGATCGACCGCTTTCCGCATCAGCTGTCCGGCGGCCAGAAGGCGCGTGTCGGCATCGCCCGGGCCATCGCGCTCGACCCCGACCTCGTCATCCTCGACGAGCCGACGGCGGCGCTGGACGTGTCGGTCCAGGCGGTGGTGCTCAACCTGCTGGACGATCTGAAGCAGCGGCTCGGCATGAGCTACATCTTCGTCTCGCATGATCTGAACGTGGTGCGGCTGCTTTGCGACCGGGTCATCGTGATGCGCTCCGGCAGCATCGTCGAGCAGGGCACCGCCGAGGAGGTTCTCGGCGCCCCGAAGGCCGAGTATACCCGCGAGTTGCTGACCGCGATCCCGCATCCGCCCGCCTGACCCGCTGCGACACGTCCTCAGATGAAGATCAACGATCCCACCGTTCTGGCCGAGGTCGAGGCCGCCTTCGCGGAGTATGAGGCCGCGCTGACGGGCAACGACGTCGCCACGCTCGACCGTCTGTTCCGTCAGGCGCCGGAGACGCTGCGCTATGGCGCCGCCGAAAATCTCTATGGCTATGACGAGATCGCCGCCTTCCGGGCGGCGAGACCTTCGTTCGGGCTGGAAAGGACGCTGCAGCGCACGGTCATCACCACCTATGGCGACGATTACGCCACGGCGAACACCTTGTTCGAGCGGGCGAGCGCGCCGGGCAGGATCGGCCGGCAGAGCCAGTGCTGGGTTCGCTTCGCCGAGGGCTGGCGCGTCGTCGCCGCCCATGTCAGCATCATCTCCCAGCCCTGAGGGCGGGCGCGCCATGCGGCGCCGCCCGGGCCGAGCGTGACGATGAGCCTTTTGCCGAAAGAGCGGGTGCTACGCCCTCCCATGCCCGACGGCGAAGGCGGTGCCACCACCCGCACCGAAGCCTTGCGCCTCCAGCTGGCGGACGAGATCGTCTCCGGCGAGCTGGCGCCGGGGCAGGCGCTGGACGAGCAGGAGCTGGCGCGCCGCTTCGGCGTCTCGCGCACGCCGGTGCGGGAGGCGATCCGCCAGTTAGCCGCGTCCGGTCTCGTCGAGGTCCGGCCCCATCGCAGCGCCCTCGTCGCGCTGCCGAACCCGCGCGAACTCCATGACATGTTCGAGGCGATGGCGGAGCTTGAGGCCCTCTGCGCCGGGCTCAGCGCCGCCGCGATGAGCGTCGCCGAGCGCCGGGAGCTGGAAGCGCTGCATCAGCAGCTGCGCGGCCTCGTCCACCGCGGCGACCCGATGGCCTATCACCAGTGCAACGAAGCCTTTCACGCGGCGATCTATGCCGGCACGCAGAACGGCTATCTGGCCGAGATGACGCTGATGACGCGCCGGCGCGTCGCACCCTTCCGGCGGGCGCAGTTCCGCACCGCCGGCCGTCTCGGCGTCTCCTGGCAGGAGCATGATCTCATCGTGCAGGCGATTCTGCGCGGCGACAGGCAGGCCGCCACGGAGGCGATGCGGGCGCATATCGGCTCCGTGCGCGACGCCTTCAGCAGCTACAGCAGCGCGGCAGGGACCGGCAAAGCCGCCGCGCCGGCCGGGCTGGAACCCTAGCGTATCGCGCGCCCAAAAGGACCTGGCCGCGATGCTGCGGCCTCAGCCGGCCGCCATGAAGGCTCGCCAGCCGCCGAATTCCGTGATGTCGTGGGCTCCTTCGGTCGCGATCGCCTCGCAGAGAAACCCCTTCGCTTGCGTGCCGTCGGCGAGGGAGAGCGTGCCGATGCCGAGCGGGGAGGGGATGCCGGCGACGAAACGGCCGAAGCCCTCCGGCGGCAGCGCCCAGACCTCCACCGCGATCGGAGCGCCTCCCTCCGCAACCCGGATGAGACCCGGCCGCTTCGGCGGGCCGCCCGGCAGCGCAAAGAACCTGTAGTCGGCGCTGGTCGTCGTCGCCCGCAACAGGCGGCCCCCGGCGCCAGTCAGCTCGCGGTTGAGCGCCATGCCGGACAGATGCGCTCCCACGACGGCGATCTCGATCTCCCCTGGCCCGGCCGTCGCCGGCAGTGCCTCCAGCGCCGGCAGCGGCTCGCCCGTGGCGCCCAGCGGCAGGCCCCCCGCCGCCTGGAAGGCGCGGCCGAAACTCGCCAGCGCCGCATCGTGCCCGGCCGGCGCGATGAGGGTGATGCCGGCCGCATGGCCCTCCTCGCTCAGGCTGACCGGCAGCGCCAGGGCGCAAAGATCGAGCAGGTTCACGAAGTTGGTGTAGCGCCCGAGCATGGAATTGGCGCCGATTGGATCGGCGGCCATCTCCGCCAGCGTCACCGCACGCGGGGCCGTCGGCACCATCAGCGCATCGACTCCCGCCATCGCGTCGCGCGCCGCCAGCGTCAGTTCCGCCAGCCGATAGCGCGCCGCGAAGGCCGCCGCGGCATCGGGCAGCGGCTTGCCCGCGATGACCTGACGGATGACCGGCAGGATCGCTTCGGGATCGCGCTCATGCAGATCGCGGATCGCCAGCCAGCGTTCGGCGACCCAGGGGCCGTCATAGAGCAGCCGCGCCGTCTCGTAGAAGGGCGTGAAGTCGAGCGGGACGATGCTCGCGCCCAGCGCCGCGGCCCGCGCCAGCGCCGTCTCGAAATTCGCCTCGGCCGCCGCATCCCCCGCGAAGTCGCGATCGGCCGGCAAGGGCACACCGAGCCGGATCGCAGCCGGGGCAGCGCCCGGCGCGCCGAGCGGCAGCGCCCGCGAGAACGGGTCGGCGGGATCGCGCCCGGCGATCACATCCAGCACCGACCAGGCGTCGTCCACCGTCAACCCGAAAACGGAGACGCAATCCAGCGTGCGGCAGGCCGGCACCACGCCGGCGCTCGGCACCAGCCCGACGCTGGGCTTCAGCCCCACGAGATTTTGCAGGCCGGCCGGCACCCGACCCGATCCGGCCGTATCGGTGCCGAGCGCGACCGGCACGATGCCGGCAGCGACCGCGCTGGCAGAGCCGGAGCTGGAGCCGCCCGGGACGAGGTCGTCCCGCAGGGCGTTGCGCGGGGTCCCATAGGGCGAGCGGGTGCCGTTGAGGCCGGTGGCGAACTGGTCGAGATTGGTCTTGCCGATGACGATCGCTCCCTCGGCCCGCAGCCGCGCCACCGCCGTGGCATCGCGCTCCGGCTGATAGGCGAAGGCCGGGCAGGCGGCGGTGGTGGGCAGGCCTGCGACGTCGATATTGTCCTTCACCGCGACGGGGATGCCCCAGAGCCGGCGGCCGCGCGGGCCCTCCGCCTGAAGTCGCGCGGCGTCCGCCATCGCCTCCGCCTCCGGGCGCAGCGTGATGAAGATCGCTTCGTCGCCATGCGCCCGCAGCCGGGCATAGGCGTTGGCAATGGTCTGCCCGATGGAGCTGCGGCCGCTGAGATGGTCGCTGAGGAGGCTGGCGAGGGTGGGCACGGAATTCTCCATCGAATAGATCGCGGATGCAGGATCGAAACTGCGTATATTTGCCTAGAAATTAGTCATCGAAACGGTCATTGCATACAAAAAGGCGGCTGTTCACGGTGATGCGCTGCCAACCGGCAGCTGACGATTGCGCTTGGCACCGCCTGCCGGCAGGCGCGACGGCGTCAAAAAGGTCTTGCAGATCAGTCGTTTGCTTGCAGGTCATGCGATGCTCCAGCGGTCGCAGGCGGGCGCGACCTTTGGGCATGTGCTTTGCAAAGCCCGTTCCGTTCGATCGGCGGAGCGGGGGAGGCTGGTTTGCGGCGGTCACGGATTTCGGCGGAGCCGTTCGCGATCGAGGTCGATTTCGCCCGCGCGGTCTTCCTCGTCATCGACATGCAGCGCGATTTCCTGGAGCCCGGCGGCTTCGGCGCCGCGCTGGGCAACGATGTCTCGCTGCTGCGCCGGGCGGTGGGGCCTTGCGGCGCGATGCTGGCGGGCGCGCGCGCCGCCGGCCTGCCGGTAATCCATACCAGGGAGGGCCATCGTCCGGATCTCGCCGACGCGCCGCCCGCCAAACCGCTGCGCGGCCCGCCCGAAAAACGCATCGGCGCGAAAGGGCCCATGGGCCGCATTCTGGTGAGGGGCGAGCCGGGCCACGACATCATCCCGGAACTGGCGCCGATTCCGGGCGAGCCGGTGATCGACAAGCCCGGCAAGGGCGCCTTCTTCCAGACCGACCTCGACCTGATGCTGCGCAACCATGGCATCGAGACCCTGCTCGTCGCGGGGGTCACGACCGAGGTCTGCGTCCACACCACGGTGCGGGAAGCCAATGACCGTGGCTATCGCTGCGTGGTTCTGGGCGATGCCTGCGCCTCCTATTTTCCCGAATTCCACGCCGTCGGCCTGCGGATGATCGCGGCGCAGGGCGGCATTTTCGGGTGGGTCTCCACCACGGATGCCGTGCTCGCGGCGCTCGCCGCCGATGGGCCGGCGACGAAAGCGGCAAAGGAGCACGCATTGTGACCGATCATCCTCCCTTCGATGCTGAGCGCCATCTGGAGGCGATGGCACCCGCGCTCGGCCTCACCATCACCGCCCAGCAGCGGCCGGGCGTGCTTCAGTTCCTCGCCATCGCCGAGCGCATGGCGCGGCTGGTCGCGACCTGCCCTCTGGACGAGGCGGAACTGAGCCTGGCACCGGTGTTCCGGCCGGGCCTGACGGGGAGCGAGACCCCGTGAGCGTCGATGTCTTCGAACCGGCGCATGTGCTGGCGCAGCGCATCGCCAAAGGCGAACTGAGCGCGCAGGCGGTGACGGAGGCCTTTCTGGCCCGCATCGGCGCATTGAACCCCGGCTTGAACGCCTTCACCGACGTCACCGCCGAGCGCGCGCGCCGGCAGGCGGCCCGCATCGACGCCGACCGCGCGGCCGGGCGCCCCCTCGGCCCGCTGGCCGGCGTGCCCTTGTCCGCCAAGAATCTGCTCGACATCGCCGGGCTGCCGACGCGGGCGGGCTCGAAGATCAATCGCGAGCGGGCGCCCGCAGGACGCGATGCGGTTCTCATCGAGCGGCTGGAGGCAGCTGGCGCTGTGCTGCTCGGCGGGCTGAACATGGGCGAATATGCCTATGACTTCACCGGCGAGAACGCCCATGACGGCGCCTGCCGCAACCCGCATGATACGGCCCGCATGACCGGAGGCTCCTCGTCCGGCTCCGGCGCGGCGACGGCAGCCGGGCTCAGCCCGATCTCGCTGGGCTCGGACACGAACGGCTCGATCCGCGTGCCCGCCTCGCTCTGCGGCATCTTCGGCCTGAAGCCCACCTATGGCCGCCTGCCGCGCAGCCGCTCCTTCCCCTTTTGCGACTCGCTCGACCATCTCGGTCCCTTCGCGCGGGACGTGACCGATCTCGCGCTCGCCTATGACGTGATGCAGGGCCCCGATGCGGAGGATCCGGCCTGTGCGCAGCGGCCACCGGAGCCTACCTTGCCGGGCCTGGACCAAGGCGTCGAGGGGCTGCGCATCGCCGTGGCCGGCGGCTATTTCTCGACGGACGGCATGAAGGAGGCCGATGCGGCGCTCAGCCAGGTCGCGCGCGCGCTCGGCGCGACGCAGGTGATTGATCTGGAGGGGGCGGCCATTGCCCGCGCCGCCGCCTTCCTGATCACCAATGCCGAAAGCTCCGGTTTCCATCTGCCGCGCCTGAAGGCGCGCGCGCATGATTTCGACCCCGAAACACGCGACCGCTTCCTTGCCGGCGCGCTGCTCCCCGCCGGCTGGTATGTGCAGGCGCAGCGAGCCCGGCGCTGGTTCCATGACGAGATGATGCGCTATTTCAGCGCGGTCGATCTCATCCTCGCCCCTGCGACGCCCTGCACGGCGCCGCTCATCGGCCAGAAGACGCTGGAGGTGAGGGGCGAGGTGCTGCCCCTGCGGCCGAGCCTCGGCCTCTTCACCCAGCCGATCTCCTGCATCGGTCTGCCGGTCGCGCTGGTACCCGTCACGGGGGCCGGGTTGCCCATCGGCGTCCAGATCATCGCCGCGCCCTGGCGGGAGGATCTGTGTCTGCGCGCGGCTTATGCCTTGCAGTCTCGGGGAGTCTGCGTCGCGGCGCCGCCGGCTCGATTGTAGCAGCTCCGGCCCCGCCCTCGCAGGACTCAGCCCTTCTTGCGCAGCATGGTGATCAGATCGATGTGTTCGCGCACCCGTCCGCCGATCAGCGTTGCCACCGCACGCGAATAGGGATCCTTGCCGTCGCGCAGATAGGCTTGCTGGATGTCGAGCAGCCGCTGATGGCCTTCCGCCTGCGTCATGAGATAGGCCTCGTCGAGCTGCTCGCCGGCGCGGGTGGAACTCAGCCGCTCCACCATCGCTCTTGTCGGGTCGTCGAGGGCGGGCTGCGGCTGGTGGCCCCGCTCGGTGAGGACGGCCGCCACGTCGCGCTGTTCGACGACCTCGATCTCCGCGAATTTCAGCACGGGGCCCGAGGAGCGGCGGGCTGCGATCTCGCTGGTGGCGAGCGCGGCCATGCCGGCGGCCAAGGTGTCGTTGGCGTGGCGCAGTTCCGCCGGCCCGGCGGCGGGTGCGGCCGCGCGGCCCGGCTGCGAATCCGTCGTTCGGCCTTGCGGCTGGGCCCAGGCGCCTGCGGGCAGGACGAGGCCGAGGGCCAGAATCAGGTTTCGGCGCAGCATGGCATGTTCCTTTCGCTTCGATACCGAGCCAATGCCGGGTCCGCGCCGGCGTTCCGCAGCGCGCGTTGCCGTACGATCCTCCGATCTGCGGGAGCGAAGCGGCGCCCCGGCGGTTGAAAGTTCAGCTGGACTGGGTGCTGGAGCGAAGGATGGCGCATCTCTCGGCAGACGAACCGGCCGCGCTTCCCGGACTGGAGGGCCCCGTCAGCTTCGCGGGGATTGATATCGAGGCGGCGGACAGGCTCGCCGAGCGGCTCGTCGCCTTGGCGCTGGAGCGCGAGCTCACGATCGCCACCGCCGAATCCTGTACGGCCGGTCTCATGGCTCATACCCTGTCGCAGCCGATCGGCAGCGCCTCCGTGCTGGTCGGCGGCTTCGTCACCTACACCAAGGCCGCCAAGCGCCGCATGCTCGACGTGTCTGCCGAGCTGTTCGCCCGCTCGGGCGCCGTGGATCCGGAGGTCGCGAAAGCCATGGCGGCCGGAGCCGCCTCGCGAAGCGGCGCGGACTGCGCGATCGCGTTGACCGGCGTGACGGGCCCGACCGGCGACGAGGACGGCAACCCGGTCGGCCGCGTCTTCGTGGGTCTCGCCATCGAGCGGCGGCTATTCGCCCTCCACTGCGCGTTCGGGGCGCTTGCGCCCGATGCGCTGAACCATCTCGCGATGCAGGCCGCGTTTCTCCTCGCGCTGGCGAGCTTGGGCGACAGCCATGTCGCCGAGACATTGGCGCGAGCGAGCGCCGCGTCCCGGGTGGCGTGAGAGGACCACGCAGCCCGGTCCAGGCCGGGAGCGGCGGCTGGCGCTCGCGTCTCAGCCCGCGATGCGCTGCTCGGTCTGCTTGTCGAACAGCCGCAGGCTCGCCGCTTCGGCGCCGAAGACGGCCCTATCGCCGGGGCGGAAAACCGCGCTCGCGGGAGCGCGCGCGACGATGCTGCCGACCGGCAGGTCGAGCATGACGAAGGTTTCCGAGCCATGCGGCTCTGCGATCCTGACCTCGCCCTCGATCCGCACCGGATAATCGCCCGTGCCCTCGGGCAGCCAGTGCAGCTCCTGCGGGCGAACGCCCAGAACCAGCAGTTGGCCTGCGGCGAGCGCCGGCAGGCCGGCATGCGGCGCAATGCCCACCGCCTCCGTATTCGCCCCGGTCACCAGACGGCCCTGCTCGAAGGTCGCGTCGATCATGTTCATCTCGGGCGTGCCGATGAAGCGGGCGGTGAAGATGTCGGCGGGGTGGTTGTAGAGCTCCATCGGTGCGCCGACCTGCAGGATGCGGCCCTCGCGCATCACCACGATCCGGTCGGCCAGCGACATCGCCTCCACCTGGTCGTGGGTCACGAACACGATGGTGCTTCCCAGCCGCTGGTGAAGCTGCTTGATCTCCAGCCGCATCTGGCCGCGCAATTGCGCGTCGAGATTGGAGAGCGGCTCGTCGAAGAGGAAGGCGACGGGGTCGCGCACCATGGCCCGGCCGATCGCGACGCGCTGGCGCTGCCCGCCGGAGAGGGCGGCCGGGCGGCGGTCGAGATAGGGCTCGAGGCTGAGAATCTTGGCGGTCTCGCGGATGCGCTGCGCCTTCTCGGCCTTCGAGAGCTTCGAGGTGTAGAGCCCGAAGCCGATGTTCTGCTCGACCGTCAGATGCGGATAGATCGCGTAGTTCTGAAACACCATCGCGATGTTGCGGTGCTTGGGCTCGCGCTCGTTGACCACCTCGCCGCCGATGCGCAGCGTACCGCCCGAGATCGGCTCTAGCCCCGCGATCATCCGCAGCGTCGTCGACTTGCCGCAGCCCGACGGGCCGACGAGCACGACGAACTCGCCGTCCTCGATGGTCAGGTCGATGCCGTGGACGGTCTCGATGCTGCCGTAGCGCTTGACGATCTTCTCCAGCTCGATCCGGGCCATCAGGCGCCTCCCGCGATGGCATCGATGCGGCGCGAGAGCTCTTCGCCGGCGGCCCGCTCGCGCGCGGCATGCTCGCTCGCCCGCGCCTCGAAGCCTTCGAGCGCATCGCGATAGCCGCCGAGCGCGATGTCCAGCGCAGCCGGCGCCGGCCCGCCGAAGCGGTCGCGCACCGCGACGAAATGCTCGGGCGAGACCATGCGGGCGAATTCGGCCGCATCGGCCGTAGGCGCGCGGCCGACATGATGTTCGAAGGCGGTGCGGAACGCGCCATAGCCGTCGCTGGGCAGGTCGCCCGCCATCGCCACGACGGCACGCGCCACATCCGCTGCGATCTCATGGCCGAGACGGAAGGAGAGGCCCTCGCTGCGCACCAGCCAGTCGGCGAGTTCGGTGATGGTGGCGCAGGACCGGCTGAGATTGACCGCGACCCGGTCCGGATCGATGCGGCCGGCGCTGACCGTCGCGGTCAGCAGATCGAGGACGCGAAGGCCCGCGTCGATCGCCTGATAGCCCATCTCGTTGGTCTCGGCCTCGCTATCGGTCATGTCGGTGAAGGGCGTGTTGTGCATTACGTCGACGACGGCGCGGGCCCGGCCGCAGGCCTGGCTGGCGAGATGGCGCATATGCTCGAACGGCACCGGATTGCGCTTCTGCGGCATGATCGATGAGATCTGCACGAAGGCGTTGGGCAGATAGAGCTGCCCCACCTCGAAGCTCGACCAGAACTGGAAATCCTGCACCGGGCGGCCGAGGTGCAGGAAGAGAAGCGCGATCGCGCTGTAGGTCGAGGTCAGGTAGTCCGTCGCGGCGATGCAGGAATAGGCATTTTGGAGCGGCGCGGCGAAGCCGAGCAGTTCCGCCACCCTGTGGCGGTCGATCGGGAAGCCGGAGGTGGTGATCGCGGCCGCGCCCATGGGGCTGAGATCGACGATGGCGCGCGCCGCCTCGATGCGCTCGATGTCGCGGATCAGCACCTCGATCATCGCAGCCAGATAATGGCCATAGGTCGTCGGCTGTGCCGGCTGGCCATGGGTGTAGGCGACGATCAGCACGTCGCGGTCCCGCGTCGCCACCTCGATCAGAGCGGCGAGCAGCTTGCGGCAAGCGGCGAGCAGACCGTCGATGCGCGGTTTCAGCCCGAGCTTGAGGAAGGTGTGGTCGATATCGTTGCGCGAGCGGGCGGTGTGCAGCCGCCCGCCGACATCGGCGCCGGCACGCTGCTTCAGCTCGCGCTCCATGTAGAAGAAGTAGTCTTCGACATCCCCGCCATAGGCGAGGCCGGCGGGGTCGATCTCCCGCTCCATCGCCGTCAGCGCCCTGGCGATGGCCGCGCCTTGCGAAGCATCGAGGATGCCGGTCTCGACCAGCATGACGAGGTGGGCGCGGTCGATCCGGCGCAGCGCATCGGCGTGAAAATGGCGGGCGCCGTCGAAGAGGGGCTTCAGCACGGTCGCGCGATAGACCGGGTCCGGGAAGCGGGTCCGGTCATTGGCCTGCAGTGAACTCATGGATCAGCCTTTGACTCCGGCGAGCATGACGCCGCGCACAATGTAGCGTTGGAAGAAGAGGAAGATCGCCAGCGTCGGCAGGGTCGCCAGTGCGGCGCCGGTCATGATCAGCTCCCACTGGATCGACTGCTCGACGGCGAAGCTCGAGAGCCCGACCGGCAGCGTGTAGAGCGAAGGATCGGTGGTCACGATCAGCGGCCAGAAGAAGGCCGTCCAGTTGCCGAGGAAGGTGAAGATCGCGAGCGCGGACAGCGCCGGCGTCACCAGCGGCAGCGCCACCTTCCACCAGATTGCGAATTCGTTGAGCCCGTCGACACGCGCCGCTTCGAGGAAGTCGTTCGGCACCGTCTCGAAGAACTGCCGCATCAGGAAGACGCCGAAGGCAGTGATCAGCCCGGGGAACATGATGCCCCAATAGGTGTCGACCCAGCCGAGCTTGCTCGCCATCAGATACCAGGGAATGACCAGCATCTCGGTCGGGATCATCAGCGTCGAGAGGATGGCGAGGAAGACGAGGCGCCGGCCCGGAAACTCGAATTTGGCGAGCGTGTAGGCGACCAGGCTGTCGAAGAAGAGGCAGGAGAGCGTGACGATGGTCGCGATCAGCGTCGAGTTCAGGAACCAGCGCAGGAAGCGCCCGTCCGACAGCACCTTGACGTAGTTGGCGAGCGTCGGCTGGTCCGGGATCAGCCGCAGATCATAGACCTGTCCGGCCGATTTCAGTGAGGTCGAGAACATGAAGAGCAGGGGCGTGACCATCACCACGCCACCGAGGAACAGGATCGTCCAGGCGACGATCCGGCCGGGGCGGATGCGGGCGTAAGGGGTCGCCGTCTGGCGTTCGGTGCTCATCTCAGCGGCTCCTCAGGATCCAGAGCTGCGCCATCGAGATCGAGAACAGGATCACGAAGAGAACGACCGTCTGCGCGGCCGCATAGCCCATCTGATAGGAGGAAAAGGCGGTCTGGTAGATCATCAGCACCAGCGGCTTGGTGGTGTTCAGCGGCCCGCCGGGATCGTTGCTGGTCATGTTGTAGACCTGATCGAAAATGCGCAGGAAGCCGATCGAGGAGAACACGACGAGGAAGACCGTGGTGGGCTTCAGCAGCGGCAGCGTGATGCGTCGCAGGATCGCCGCTTCGCCCAGCCCGTCGATCCGCGCCGCCTCGTAATAGCTCGTCGGGATGGCGCGCAGGCCGGCCATGAAGATGATGATCTGGAAGCCGAGATGGGCCCAGATCGCGGTCAGCATGATCGCCGGCAGCGCCTGGTCGACCGAGCGCAGGAAGGGCTGAGCCGGAATGCCGAGCGAGCCCAGCACGCCGTTGATCACGCCGATCGGCGGCGGCTGGTAGAACCAGCGCCAGACCCAGGCCATCGCGGCGGCCGTCGTCAGGTAGGGCAGGAAATAGAGCGCGCGGATCAGCCCATGCAGGACCGTCACCCGATCGAGGTAATAGGCGATGGCGAAGGAGAGCACGATCGCGATCGGCGTGCCGAAGATGAGATAGGCGAAGGTGTTGCGGAAGACCTGCCAGAACACCGGATCGGCGAAGAGCTTGCGGTAATTCTCCAGCCCGATGAAGCGCGCTTCGTTCAGCAGGTCCCAATCGGTCAGCGAAAGATAGAAGCCCTCGATGGTGGGGTAGAAGCGCACCACCGCGAAGAACAGCACCGGCACCGCCAGGAAGATCCAGGCCCAGACGATCTGCTTGGTCGCGATCGACAGCCGGCCCCAGGCGCCGCCGGAGCCTGGGCTCCGGGGCGCGGACGAGATCATGGTCATACCCGCTCCTCCGCGGCCTGCGCTGATCCCTCGAGGCCGCTCACTTGGCCTTGAACTTGTCGAGTATGGCCTGCTCGCGGGTCGCGGCGGCCGACAGCGCCTCCTTCACGGGCGTGTCCTTCAGCAGCACGCCGTTGATCATGTCGATCGAGACCTGGCGCTGGGCCGCTTCGTCGACCATCGGCGGCGTCGCCGCATATTCGAGTCCGCGGATGAAGGGGCCGTAGATCGGATCCTTGACGTTGGCTTCGGTCAGCGCGACCGCACGGCGCGCCGGCAATTCGCCGACCTTTTCCAGCCAGACATTCATCGCCTTCTCGGAGGAGACGAAGGCCAGGAATTTCTCGGCCGCCGCAAGCTTCTCGCCCGTGGCGGAAGCGCCGATGGCGTTGGCGAAATAGCTGCCGAAATTGGCCTTCCGGCCGTCCTGCGTCGGCAGCTCGGCCACGCCCCATTTGAAGCTCTGGATGGTCTTGTAGGAGGCGATGCGGAAGGTGCCGTCCACGACCATGCCGGCAAGACCGCCGCGGAAGGCGGCCTGCCCCTCATCCATGAAGCCTTCCTGCCCGATGCGATGCACCTTCTGCAGGCTGGTGTAGAATTCCAGCGCCTTCACGCCGGCCTCGGTGTTGTAGGCGACCTTGCTGCCGTCGGCGCTGTAGGACTCACCGCCATATTGGCGCACGAGGATCTCGCGCCACCAGTTGTGGTCCTGTCTGGCGATGTCCATGGCCATGCCGACCTGCTGGAAGTTGCCGGCCGCGTCGCGCTTGGCGATCGTCTTGCCCGCCGCCACCAGCTCGTCCAGCGTCTGCGGCGGCTTGTCGGGGTCCAGCCCCGCCTTCTGGAACATGTCCTTGTTGTAGAACAGCGCCATCGAGCGCACTGCGGTCGGCAGGCCGTAATACTGCCCGTCGCGCTTCATCGCCGAGACGATCGGGAAGAAGTCGCGCTCGATCTCCTCCGCCTTGAAGGCCTTCGGCAGCGGCTGCACCAGCTTGCCGGCGATGAAGGTGTCGAGCCAGCCATAGAACAGCTGCATCACCTCGGGCCCGCGCCCGGCGGCCTTCGCCGCGATCAGGCGGGTCTGGTAGTCCGCATAGGGAAAGGTCACCTGCTTGACGGTGATGCCGGGATTCTCGGCCTCGAACTGCTTGATCAGCTCCGTCATCGCCTGGACGCGGGTGTCGAAGACATACTGCCAGTACTGGATCTCGACGGCGGCGGCGCGTTGCGTGCCGGCCGACAGGACGCCGAGCGCCATGGCTGCGGCGAGCAGCGGGCGGCGGAACGAGAAGCGGGCGATGGCCGCGAATGTCATGATGTCCTCCCCGGACGGCTTCACTGTTGACCAGCGTATTTGTGCAAGCGCTTGCATGCTAGACGGCGGTCGGCATTTGTCAATCCGGCCGTCCGGCGCTAAATCGAGTCTGCATACGCCCCTAAGGGACGCTTGGCCTGCTGGTTGGGGAAAACGGACGCAAGCGCTTGCATCAGAAAGCCGCCGATCTGAAGAGCCTCGCTCTGGCGCTGGGGCTGTCGCAATCCACCGTGAGCCGGGCGCTGCGCGCCCATCCGGCCATTCCGGAGGCGACGCGCCGGCGTGTCGCGGAAGCGGCCGAGGCGGCGGGCTACCGCCCGAATGCGCGCGCCCGCGGTCTCGCCACGGGGCGCACCGAAACGATCGGCCTCGTCTTCCCGCTGCAACGCCTGCAATTGCCTGAGACGAATTTCGTCGATGTGCTGGCGGGCATTTCGACCGCCGTCACCGCCCGCAACTACAATCTGCTGCTGGCGCCCTTCGAGGATGACGAGGAGGGCGTGCTGCGCAAGCTCGCCTCCAGCAAATCGGTCGATGGGGTGATGATCACGCGCCCGCTAGTGCGCGATCCGCGCATCGCGCTGCTCAACACGCTGCGCCTGCCCTTCGTCGTTCATGGCCGCACCGAGGCGGCCGAGCCCTTCTCCTTCGTCGACACCGACAACGACACCGCCTTCGAGCGCCTGACGAACCTGCTCCTGGATTACGGCCATCGCGAGATCGTCTTCATCAACGGCTTGGCGCAGTTCCGCTATGTCGCGGCCCGGGCCGCCGCCTTCGCGCGCGCTCACGCCGCGCGAGGCCTCGCGCCGCTGCCGGATGCGGTGGAGTTCGTCTCGATGACGGAGCAGACCGGCTTCGTCACCGCGATGCGCCGGCTCGCGCAGGGGCCGCGACCATCGGCCTTTCTCTGCGGCTCCGTCTTCCAGGCCCGCGGCGTCTACCGGGCTCTGGCGCAGCATGGGTTGGCGGTGGGGCGCGACGTTTCGGTCGCCTGTCACGATGACGGGGTGCGCGGCTGCAGCGCGGCCGATCTGGTGCCGGCGCTGACCGCCACGGTCACCTCGATCCGCAGCGCCGGCGAGCGCCTGGCGCTCGACCTCATCGATCTCATCGAGCAGATCGCGCCGGCGCCGGTCCAGCGTATCCTGCCCTTCGACCTCGTCCTGCGCGATTCGGTGGCGCTGGCCGGCGCGCCCTGAGTCGCCCGGCCCGCTTCCTCAATCCTCGGCCAGCCGGTAGCCTACGCCCGGTTCGTTGAAGACGAGGCGCGGGTCGGCGGCATCGTCCCCCAGCTTCTCGCGGATATGGGCGATGGCGATGCGCAGATAATGCGTATCCTTGAGATGGGCCGGCCCCCAGACGGTGCTCAGCAACTGCCGGTGACCGACGAGCTTCCCGCGGTTCCGGGCGAGCAGCGCCAGCACGTCGAACTCCTTGCGCGTCAGCTTCGCCGGCCGGCCCTCCATCGCGACGGTGCGCGCGGCCAGGTCGATCGTCAGCCCCCCGGCGGTGATCGTCGCCGGTTGCGCCTCGTGCTCGCGGCGGCTGCGCAGCAGGGCGCGAAGCCGCGCCTGCAATTCGCCCGTCGCAAAGGGCTTCGTGACATAATCATCGGCCCCGGCATCGAGCGCGGCGATCTTCTCAGCTTCGGCATCGCGCACCGAGAGCACCATGATCGGCACGCTCGACCAGTCGCGGATGCCGGCGATCACGGCCTTGCCGTCCATATCCGGCAGACCCAGATCGAGCAGCACCGCGTCGGGAGCGCCCGTCGCCGCCAGTTCGATGCCGCCCCGCCCGCGCTCGGCCTCGATCACCGCGTAGCCCGCGGCTTCGAGCACGATACGCAGGAAGCGCCGGATCGGCGCCTCGTCGTCGATGATGAGTATCCGGGCCGGTCGCGTCTCGGTCATGGGTCCGTGGTCAGGCATCCGCGCTCTTCGCGGCCGGCATCGTCAGCACGATCGTGGTGCCGCGTCCATCCGGTCCCGCCTTCGCGGCGGCGGTTCCGCCATGGGCTTCCACCAGGCCGCGCACGATGGCGAGGCCGAGCCCCGTCCCGGCCGGGTGCCCGTCGCCCCGCGTCAGGCGGGTGAACGGATCGAACACCCGTTCGCGTTCGCCGGGGGGAATGCCCGGTCCCTCATCCGTGACCGCCAGCCGCACGCCGGCCTCGCCCGCTTTGCCGGCCTCGACCGTGATGCGGCTTCCGGGCGGGGCGTATTTCGCCGCGTTCTCCAGAATGTTCGCCAGCGCCTGCCCGATCAGCACGGCATCGACGTCGAGCAGCGGCAGATCATCCTCGACGATCACGGACAGCGCGTGATCCTGCAGGATGCGGCCGAGGTCGCGGCGCGCCTTGCCGATGATCTCGCGCAGATCGGCCGGTGCCCGGCGCGGCATCAATGCGCCGTGCTCGAGCTTCGTCATGTCGAGCAGGTTCTGCACATAGCGGTCCAGCCGCCGGGCTTCGTCGAGCGCGGTCAGCGTGAGTTCGCGGCGAGTCTCGGCCCCGAAGGCGGCGCTGTCATCGGCGAGGCCGGAGACGGCGCCGATGACGGTGACGAGCGGCGTGCGCAGATCATGGCTGACGGAGTTGAGCAGGGCGGCGCGCAGCTTCTCGCTTTCCCCGACGATCCGGACCTCGGCGAGTTCGCCCGCCAGCCTGGTGCGCTCCAGCGCGACCGCAACCTGATCCTCGACGGCATCGAGCAGGCGCCGCGTCTCGGGGTCGAGCCCTCGGGCGCGGTCGTGGAAGCGCACGCCGATCACGCCGAGCGTCGCCGTCGACGTGGCCAGCGGCAGGAACAGCCACTCGCTCATCGGCAGCGTATCCGTGCCGGCGCCGGCAGGCTCGTTCCTCTCGAAGGCCCAGCGCGCCGCCCCTTCGGCACGGGCATCGAGCTCGTCGATGGTCGGATGGCCCTGCACCTGCTCCAGCGCGCCGCCGGCGTTCGGCATCAGGATCAGCGAATGGCAGTCCAGCGTCGCGGCGATGTGGAAGGCGGCGGCCCAGAGCACGTCGTCGGGCCGATGCGCCGAGGCGATCTTGCGCGCGAAATCATAGAGCGTTTCGGTGCGGCGCTTGGCGCGGCGCATCGTTTCGACCTGGGCCTTGAGGCGGCTGGCGAGCGAGCCGGTGAAGACGGCGCCCAGCAGATAGACCAGCACCGAAACCACATCCTCCGGCGCGCTGATCGACAGCGAGAAATAGGGAGGCGTGTAGAAGAAATTATAGGCCAGTGAGCCGAGCACTCCCGCGAGCAGCGAGGGGCCGAGCCCGGCGCGGGCGCCCACGGCGAGCACGGCGACGAGGTAGACGGCCGAGATCGCCCCGCCGGGCACCGCCTCCCAGGTCGCCAATGGCCAGGCGAGTCCGGTCGCGATGGCGATTGCGAGCGGGGAGAGCCCGTAGCCGCGCCAATCGGGCCGCGCCGCGATGGCCTGCACCCGGCGCCGCTCCGTCAGCGGGTGCGAGCTGACGAGCGTGACCTCGAAATCGGTGGCGGCGGCGAGGAGCCTCTCGCCGAGTGAGGCACGCGACAGCGCCGCGACGAGCCGCGCCCAGGCGGAGGCGGGGCGCGGCCGGCCGATCACGAGGCGCGAAACGTTGCGGCGGCGGGCATAGTGCAGGAGTTCGCGCACCGGATCGGTTTCCGCCTGCAGAACCGCCGTTTCGGCGCCGAGCGTTTCGGCCAGCCGCAACGCCTCGCCCGCCAGCGCCCGGGTCTCGGCCGGCAGCGACTCGCTGCGGGGCGTCGTCACCAGCGCGACGATCCATGGCATGCGCGCCCGTTCCGCCATCCGCTTGCCGGCCCGGACCAGGGCCCGCGCCGCCTGCCTCTCGTCGATGCAGACCAGCAGTCGCTCCTCGGCCGGCCATGGGCCGGAGACGGCATTGGCCTGCATCCATTCGCGCATCTCGTCGTCGACGCGGCTGGCCGCGGTCCGCAGGGCGAGTTCCCGCAGCGCGGTGAGCTTGCCCTTGCCGAAGAAGTTGTCGAGCGCCCGGCCCGCCTGCTCGGGCACATAGACCTTGCCGTCCTTCAGCCGCCGGATGAGCTCTTCGGGCGGCAGATCGATGAGTTCGATATCGTCGGCCCGTTGCAGCATGAGATCGGGCACGGTTTCCTGCACGCGCACGCCGGTGATGCGGGCCACGACGTCGTTGAGGCTCTCCACATGCTGGACGTTCAGGGTGGTGACGACATCGATGCCGGCGTCCAGGGCCTCCATCACATCCTGCCAGCGCTTGGGATGGCGCGAGCCGGGCACATTGGTGTGGGCGAGCTCGTCGATCAGGGCCAGTGCCGGCCGGCGCGCCAGCAGGGCGTCGAGATCCAGCTCCGACACCGTCTGGCCGCGATAGTCGAGCTGCCGCCGCGGCAACTGCTCGATCGTGTCCAGCAGCGCCGCGGTCTCGGCCCTGCCATGGGTCTCGATCAGCGCCGCCACGACGTCGATGCCGGCCCGCTGCCGCTGCCGTGCCTCCTCCATCATCGCATAGGTCTTGCCGACGCCGGGCGAGGCGCCGAGGATGATCTTGAGATGGCCACCGCGACGCGCGCGCTCCTCGCTGCGGCTGGCGGCGAGGAGCGCGTCCGGATCGGGACGATGATCGGGCGCGCTCGTCATGCCCGCAGGTGAAGCATCACGGCGCCAGCCTGTCGAGGGCGAGGTTCAGTGCCAGCACATTGACGCGCGGCTCGCCCAGCACGCCGAGCAGCCGCCCGCTCGTCTGTTGCCGCACCAGGTCCTCAACCTTGTCCTCGGCGAGACCGCGCGCTTTCGCCACGCGCCCCGCCTGGCTCAGCGCGGCGGCGGGGGTGATGTCGGGGTCGAGGCCCGAGCCCGAGGCGGTGACGAGGTCCGCCGGCTGCGG
This sequence comes from Allobosea sp., assembly GCF_048595345.1. Classification (GTDB taxonomy): domain Bacteria; phylum Pseudomonadota; class Alphaproteobacteria; order Rhizobiales; family Beijerinckiaceae; genus Allobosea. The sequence continues at coordinate 12,018 of NZ_JBMDWH010000036.1, read as the reverse complement.
CCCGCCGCCGAGCGCTTGCGCCCGCGCCCTGACCGCCTCCTGCAGCGTCCTGGACGAGGCCCCGAGATTGGAGCCGGAGGAACTGGCGGCGTTGTAGGGGCTGTCGATCGACTTCGTGGCGTCCTGAGGGTCGGGCGCCGTCGTCGCCGAGGGGCGGCCATGAAAGTAGCGCTCCGAGGAGAAGGCCTGGCCGATCAGCGCGGAGCCGACGATCCCGTCCCGCCCCATCACCGGAGAGCCATCGGCCTGCCGCGGCAGCACGGTCTGGGCGATCCCGGTGACGGCGAGGGGATAGGCGAGGCCGGTCAGGAGGGTGAAGAGCGCCGTCAGCACGAGCGCCGGGCGAAGATGAGTGAGCATGATGGGACTCCGTCAGGCCAGATGCAGCCAATCGACGACGAGGTCGATCGCCTTGATGCCGATGAAGGGGACCCCGAGACCGCCGAGCCCGTAGACGGCGAGGTTGCGGCCGAGCAGGCTGGCCGCCGAGGCCGGCCGGTAGCGCACGCCCTTCAGCGCCAGCGGGATCAGCGCGATGATCACCAGCGCATTGAAGATGATGGCCGAGAGGATCGCCGATTGCGGCGTGCCGAGCCCCATCACGTCCAGGACCGCGAGGCCCGGATAGGCCGAGGCGAACAGCGCCGGCAGGATCGCGAAGTATTTCGCCACGTCGTTGGCGACCGAGAAGGTGGTGAGGGCGCCGCGCGAAATCAGGAGCTGCTTGCCGACCATCACGATCTCGATCAGCTTGGTCGGATCGCTGTCGAGATCGACGAGGTTTCCCGCTTCCTTGGCAGCGGGCGTGCCGCTGTTCATGGCGACGCCGACATCGGCCTGCGCCAGAGCGGGCGCATCGTTGGAGCCGTCGCCGCACATGGCGACCAGGCGCCCCTCGGCCTGCTCCTTGCGGATCAGCTCCAGCTTTCGCTCGGGCGTCGCCTCGGCCAGGAAATCATCGACCCCCGCTTCGGCCGCGATCGCCGCCGCGGTCAGCGGGTTGTCGCCGGTGATCATGACCGTGCGGATGCCCATGCGGCGCAGCTCGGCGAAGCGCTCGCGGATGCCGGGCTTGACCACGTCCTTCAGGTGGATCGTGCCGAGGACGACGCCGTCTCGGGCGACGACTAGCGGCGTGCCGCCGGCCGAGGCGATGCGGCGCACGCTCGCCTCGACGCCGGCCGGCAGCCCTCCCGCCAGCCGCGCCATGGCGTCCGAGGCGCCCTTGCGCAGGCTCTGCCCGGTGGCGAGATCGGCGCCCGAGACGCGGGTCTGCGCCGTGAAGGGCACGAAGACCGCCCCTTGCCCGCCACTGCGGTCGAAGCCGAAGTTCTGCGCTGCCAGCGCGACGATCGACTTGCCTTCCGGCGTATCGTCGGCGAGCGAGGCGAGAAAGGCGGCCTCGGCCAGATCACGCTCGGCGACGCCCGGCGCCGGCTCGAAGCTTTCCGCCATGCGGTTGCCGAAGGTGATGGTGCCGGTCTTGTCGAGCAGCAGCACGTCGATGTCGCCGGCCGCCTCGACGGCCCGGCCGGATTTGGCAACGACATTCGCTTTCACCAGCCGGTCCATCCCGGCGATGCCGATGGCCGACAGGAGCCCGCCGATCGTGGTCGGGATCAGCGTGACGAACAGCGCGACCAGATAGACCAGCGGGATCTGGGTGCCCGACCATGCCGCGAAGAAGGGCAGGGTGACGACCACGAGCAGGAACACCAGCGTCAGGGCCGCGAGCAGGATGTCGAGTGCGATTTCGTTCGGAGTCTTCTGGCGCTTGGCGCCTTCGACCAGCGCGATCAGGCGATCGACGAAGGTCTCGCCCGGCCTGGCCGTGACGCGCATCACCAGCCAGTCCGACACCAGCCGCGTCCCGCCCGTCACCGAGGAGCGGTCGCCGCCCGATTCGCGGATCACCGGCGCCGATTCTCCCGTGATGGCGCTTTCGTCGACCGCCGCGACGCCTTCGACGACCTCGCCATCGGTCGGCACCATGTCACCAGCCTCGACCAGGATGATCTCGCCGGGCTCGAGAACCGCGACATCCTTGGTGCCGTAGACGACGCGGTTGGCGGGGTCGACGAGCACTTTCGCGAGCGCAGAGGAGCGCGTCGCGCGGAAGGCGTCCGCCCTCGCCTTGCCGCGCCCTTCGGCCACCGCCTCGGCGAGATTGGCGAAGAGCACCGTGAACCACAGCCAGATCGTGATCTGGAGGCCGATCCCGAAGGTCGGCCCGCCGGCGAGGCCCTCCCGAACCGTGAGGATCGTGGCGAGCAGCGAGACCGCCGCCGTGGTGAAGATCACCGGATTGCGCGCCAGGCTGCGCGGATCGAGCTTGCGCAGCGATTGCAGGAGCGCGGGCCGGAGGATGGCGGGCGCGAACAGTCCGAACTCGGCGGAGGCGGGCCGGCCGGGAGCATGCCGATTCATGGAAGCGTCCTCAAAAGCTCTGCCCGGCGGACAGCGAAACCTGTTCGGCGATCGGTCCGAGGGCGAGCACGGGAAGGAAGGTCAGCGCGCCGACGATCAGGATCGTGGCGAGCAGGAGGGTGACGAAGAGCGGCCCGTGGGTCGGGAAGGTGCCGGCGGTCGCCGCGGCCGGGCGCTTGCCGGCGAGGCTGCCGGCGATCGCCAGGATCGGGACGATGTAGCCGAAGCGGCCGAGCATCATGGCGAGCCCCAGGAAGATGTTGTGCCAGGAAACATTCGCCGAGAAGCCGGCAAAGGCCGAGCCGTTGTTGCCCGTGGCGGAGCTGTAGGCATAAAGCAGCTCGGAAAGCCCGTGCGGCCCGGCATCCTGCACGGCGCTCTGGGCGTTGCCGGTCGCGATCGCCAGCGCGGCGAGCACCAGGACGCCCACCGGCATCACCAGCAGCGTCAGTGCGGCGAGCTTGATCTCGCGCGCCTCGATCTTCTTGCCGAGATATTCCGGCGTGCGCCCGACCATCAGCCCGGCGAGGAAGACCGTGACGATGACGAAGAGCAGCATGCCCGTGAGCCCGACGCCGACGCCGCCGAAGATCACCTCGCCGAGCTGGATCTGGAGCATCGCGACGAGGCCGCCCAGCGGCGTGAAGGAATCCAGCATCGCATTCACGGAGCCGTTCGAGGCGGCGGTGGTGACGGCGGCCCAGATCGCCGAGCCGACGATGCCGAAGCGGACCTCCTTGCCCTCCATATTGCCCATTGCCGGGTTGGCGAAGGCGGCGAGCGCCGGGTTGCCGGCCTTTTCGGCGAGGTAGATCACGGCGAAGGCGACGACCAGCATGATCGTCATCACCGCGAGCAGCGCGCGTCCCTGGCGCTTGTCGCCGACCATGCGGCCATAGGCGATGCAGAACGCCGCCGGCAGCACCAGGATCGACAGGGCGGTGATGAGGTTGGACAGCGCGTTCGGATTCTCGAAGGGGTGTGCCGAATTGACGTTGAAGAACCCGCCGCCATTGGTGCCGAGCTGCTTGATCGCAATCTGGCTGGCCACCGGCCCGATGGCGATGGTCTGCCTGGCGCCTTCCAGCGTCGTGGCGTCGAAGCTCGCCTTCAGGGTCTGCGGCACGCCCAGCGCCACGAGTCCGAGCGCCAGGATCAGCGAGCCGGGCAGCAGGACATACAGGGTGAACCGGGTGAGATCCTGCCAGAAATTGCCGATCTGCCGTGTCTGCCGCGCCGCAAAGCCGCGCGCGACGGCGGCGGCGACGGCCGCGCCGCTGGCTGCCGACAGGAAGTTCTGCGTCGTCAGCCCGGCCATCTGGCTGAGATTCGAGAGCGTGGTCTCGCCGCCATAGGATTGCCAGTTGGTGTTGGTGACGAAGGAGATCGCCGTGTTGAAGGCCAGATGCGCCGGCACCCCGTCGAAGCCCTGGGGGTTGAGCGGCAGGAGGTTCTGGAACCGCAGGATCAGGAACAGAAGCAGGAAGCCCGCAGCGTTGAAGGCGATCAGCGAGAGCGCATAGGCGCTCCAGCGCTGCGGGCCCGAGGCGGCCGCTCCGGCGGCTGCGAGCAGCGGCCGTTCGAGCCAGTCGAGGAAGCGGCACTCGCCCGTGAACACCCGGGCGACGTAGACGCCCAGCGGCCAGGCAATTGCGGCCAGCAGGATGGCGTAGAGGGCGATCTGGAGAAGGTCGGCTGCCATGGCAGGCCTCCCCTCAGAACAGTTCGGGGCGCAGCAGCGCCGCCAGCAGATAGCCGACCAGCAGCACGGCGGTGGTCAGGCCGAGGATGATGTCGATGGACATGAGCGGCCTCACAACCGCTCGGCGGCGAGCACCGCGGCTGCCGCGAGGCCGAAAAGGGCGAGGCCGCCCAGAAAGAGTGCTGTGTCGATCATGGTCCTGATCCGATCGGTTTCGATCGGATCAGGACCTAGGCGGTGGCGTCATAAAGCCGCCATCTCGATCTCCGGCGAAGGCGTAAACTGCGCGTAAAGCCCGCGACGACTCGATCGGTGCCGTTCGCGGAAACGGGCCCAAGCGACTTGCGGTATTTCATTCGCGTCACACATTCACCCGGCCGGTCTGCCCCGTTATGATCGGCCGCAACGCGACACCGCCCCGGCCTGGACAGCTTCCTCGATGACGACCCGCCCTCGCTCCGTCACCGGCGATGCCGACCGGATTGCGAAACTCCACTCCCTGGCGATTCTCGACAGTCAGCCGGAGCCGGCCTTCGATGGCCTGCTGGCGATCGCGCGCACCATCTGCCGCGCACCGACCGCGTTGATCAGCCTCGTGGATTCGAACCGGCAATGGTTCAAGGCGCGCATCGATTTCGGGCCCTGCGAGACCGATCTCGACCGCTCCGTCTGTTCGCATGCGCTGGAGCAGGGTTCGACGTTGATCGTGCCGGACCTCTCGGTCGATCCGCGCACGGCCGCCAACCCGCTCGTTACCGGCGAACCCGGCATCCGGTTCTATGCCGGGGCGTTGTTGCGAACCTCGGACGGTCACGCCATCGGCACGCTTTGCGTCATCGACACGCAGCCGCGCCCGCAGGGGCTCACCGACGAGCAAACGACGCTGCTTGAAGCGCTGGCGGCGCAGGTGACGAACCTGATCGAGCTGCGCGTCGCGGCGATCGCGCGCGAGGCCGCCACGGCCATCGATCTCGAAAAGGCGGAGCGGTCCAACCTGGCGGCCGAGGCCGGACGCATCGGCACCTTCGACATCGACCTCGCCACCAATCAGGTGATGCCATCGACGCAGATGTGCCGGATCTTCGGCGTCGAATTCGCTCCCGCCTTCGATTCGGCCGTATTCGAGACACTGTTGATCCCTGACGATCAGGGCAAGCAGTCGACTCGCTCGGACCGCGCCCGCGGGACCAGCAATCTGGTGACCGAATACCGCATCCGCCGCGCCCATGACGGCGCCTTGCGCTGGATCGCGAGGCGCGGCGATTTCGTCACTAATGCCGAGGGCAAGCCGCTGCGGTTCACCGGCACCGTCCTCGACATCACCGACCGCAAGCAGCTGGAGCTGCGCCAGCAGGTTCTCATCGACCTCAGCGACACGATCCGCGAGGCCGAAAGCATTGCCGACATCGTCAGCGCCGCCTCGCGCATGCTGGGCGAGAACATGCAGGCCAGCCGCGTCGGCTATGCCGGGATCGACATCCCCGCCGACCTGTTCGACGTGCAGGCCGATTGGTGCGCCCCGGGCATCCCCAGTCTGGTTGGCCATCACAGCCTGGCCGCCTTCCAGGGCACCGCGCGGTTTCTGCGCACGGGCCAGCCGCTGGTCGTGTCGAACATCGCCGCGGCCCGATGGCTCAGCGGCGACAGCGAGGGCTATGCCAGCATCGGGGCCAACGCCAAGATCAAGGTGCCGCTGATGCGGCGCGCGCAGCTGATCGGCTGCTTCTTCGTCCACAACGCCACGGCGCGGACATGGTCGCCCGAAGAGGTCTCCTTCGTCGAGGCGGTCGCGGACCGTGTCTATGCCGGGGTTGCCCGCATCCGCGCCGAGCAAGAGCAGAAGCTCCTGAACCAGGAGCTCAGCCACCGGCTCAAGAACACGCTCGCCATGGTCGCCGCCATCGCCAAGCAGACCCTGCGCGGCGTGAGCGAGCGGGATGCGGTCGAGGCCTTCCAGGCCCGGCTGCTCGCTCTCTCGGGCGCGCATGACGTGCTGCTGCAGGACAGCTGGTCCTCGGCGCGCATCAACAGCGTCGTCGAGGCCGCGATGTCCGTGCATTCCCGCACCGAGCGCTTCAGGATCGGCGGCGCGGATCTTCGCCTGGGGCCGAAGGCCGCGCTGTCCCTCGCCATGCTGCTGCACGAACTGGCGACGAACGCCATCAAGCACGGTGCGCTGTCGGTTCCGGAGGGGCGCGTCGAGATCGCCTGGGCCGTCGAGGGTGCGGCCGCCGATGCGGTGCTGCGCCTGAGCTGGCGCGAGATCGATGGCCCGCCCACCCTTCCGCCGCAGCAAAAGGGTTTCGGCTCCCGGCTGATCGCCAGCGGGCTGGCGGGCGCTGGCAAGACGGAATTGCGCTATGACCCCACCGGTTTCATCGGCATTTTCGAGGCGCCGATGAGCCTGATCACCCAGTTCTAAAGCGTCCTCCGGTCACGCGAGCCGGCCCGCCGACCATCGCGACCCGATGCGATTGCATCGCCACCGGATCGATGGAAGGCTCGTTCTGGAGATTTCAGAGTCTGATTCACGGCTTGGCGGGCGCTCCGCCATCGGGTCAGGCTTCCGGCAGGACGAACCGCGATCCCCATGAGCAGAACCGGCCAGGCGCCTCTTTCTCAAGACCCGCATGCGGTGCGCGAACCGCGGGAAAACAATCTCGAACTGGCCATCGGCGTCGAGGTCCGCAGCTATCGCAAGGCGCTGGGCATCACGGTCGCCGATCTTTCGGCTGCGACCGGCATGTCGGTCGGCATGCTCTCCAAGATCGAGAACGGCAAGATCTCGCCCTCGCTGACCACGCTGCATGCACTGTCCAGGGCACTTGGCGTGCCGATCACGGCGCTGTTCCGCCGCTTCGAGGAGCCGCGCAACGCGGTGTTCGTCAAGGCGGGGGAGGGGGTCGACATCGAGCGGCGCGGCACGCGGTCCGGCCACCAGTACAGCCTGCTCGGCCACATCGACAACAATAGCAGCGGCGTGACGGTGGAGCCCTATCTGATCACGCTGACGGCGGAATCCGACGTGTTCCCGACCTTCCAGCATGAGGGCATGGAGTTTCTCTACATGCTGGAAGGCGAGGTGATCTATCGCCATGGCGAGCAGCTCTACACGATGCGGGCGGGAGACAGCCTGTTCTTCGATGCCGATGCGCCGCATGGGCCCGAGGCGATCGTGGCCCTTCCGGCCCGATATCTCTCGATCATCAGCTACCCCCAGAAAGCCGGCTGACACTCCCAGAAAATTACTCAGCAGGAAACTTTTATTCTTTTCAATTGATGCTGACCCGCCGCGGTGCTAGTCCTGTCTCCCAATGGAAGCGGAGACATGAGCCCATGTGCGGAATCGTCGGGCTGTTCCTGAAAGACAAGGCGCTGGAGCCGCAGCTCGGCACCCTTCTCTCGGACATGCTGATCACCATGACCGATCGCGGCCCGGACTCGGCCGGCATCGCGATCTATGGCGCGGGGGATGCGGGACGCGGAAAGATCACCGTTCAATCCTCCCAGCCGGAGAGCGATTTTCCCGGCCTCGCCGAGGCGCTGAAGGGCGAAGGCCTCGAGGTGACGGTCACGGCCAAGAGCACGCATGCGGTGATCGAGGCCGCCGCCGGAGAGGTCGAGGCGGTGCGCGCCGCGCTGGCGGTCTTGCGCCCGGCGCTGCGGGTGATGGGCGCCGGAGACAGCATCGAGATCTACAAGGAAACCGGCCTGCCGAAGGATGTCGTCGCCCGCTTCGGCGTGAGGGCGATGGGCGGCACGCACGGCATCGGCCACACCCGCATGGCGACGGAATCCGCGGTGACGACGCTCGGCGCGCACCCGTTCTCGACCGGGCCGGACCAGTGCCTCGTTCATAACGGCTCGCTCTCCAACCACAACAATCTGCGGCGCGAGTTGCTGCGCGAGGGCATGAGCTTCGAGACCCAGAACGATTCCGAGGTCGCGGCCGCCTATCTCACCGCGCAGATGGCGCGCGGGAAGGATCTCGGCGAGGCGCTGACCGGCGCGCTCGACGATCTCGACGGCTTCTTCACATTCGTCGTCGGCACGAAATCCGGCTTCGGCGTGCTGCGCGACCCGATCGCCTGCAAGCCGGCGGTGATGGCGGAGACGGATCGCTACGTCGCCTTCGGCTCGGAATACCGCGCGCTGGTCGGCCTGCCGGGCATCGAGCAGGCCCGCATCTGGGAGCCGGAGCCCGCCACCGTCTATTTCTGGGACCACGAGAAGGCCGCCTGACACCATGCCCGTCTTCGACCTCGCCACCACCCCGCTCCGCGAGCTCAACAGCGCGCTGCACGGCCTGCCGCCCGGCGCCAACGACACCGTCTTCGAGATCGTCAACCCGCGCGGCGGCCATGCGGTCGCGGTCGGCATCGACAGCCCGGTCAAGGTCGAGGTGCGTGGCTCCGTCGGCTATTACTGCGCCGGCATGAACGATGGCGGCAGCGTCACCGTGCATGGCTCCGCCGGCCCCGGCGTGGCCGAGAACATGATGGCCGGCCAGGTCGTGATCGAGGGCGACGCCAGCCAATATGCCGGCGCGACGGGGCGCGGCGGGCTTCTGGTGATCAAGGGCAACGCCGCCTCGCGCTGCGGCATTTCGATGAAGGGCATCGACATCGTCGTCGGCGGCAGCATCGGCCACATGTCCGCCTTCATGGGCCAGTCGGGCAATCTCGTCGTGCTGGGCGATGCCGGCGATGCGCTGGGGGATTCGATCTATGAGGCGAAGCTCTTCGTGCGCGGCTCGGTGAAGAGCCTGGGCGCCGATTGCATCGAGAAGGAGATGCGCCCCGAGCATCTGGAGACCCTGGCGACGCTGCTGGAAAAGGCGGGGCTGGAGGCCGATCCGGCGAGCTTCCGCCGCTACGGCTCGGCGCGGACGCTCTACAACTTCAACATCGACAACGCCGAAGCCTATTGAGGCGCAAGAGAGGCCATGTCCTACCACAACCCCCATACGCCGCCGCGCAAATCCGCGACCTTCGACGACTACACGCTCGCCGAGATCCGGCGCGCGGCCGCGACCGGCATCTATGACATTCGCGGTGCCGGCACGAAGCGCAAGGTGCCGCATTTCGACGATCTGCTGTTCCTCGGCGCCTCGATCTCGCGCTATCCGCTCGAGGGCTACCGCGAGAAATGCGACACCAGCGTCGTGCTCGGCTCCCGCTTCGCGAGGAAGCCGATCACGCTGAAGACGCCCGTCACCATCGCCGGCATGAGCTTCGGCGCGTTGTCGGGCCCGGCCAAGGAGGCGCTCGGCCGCGGGGCGACGTTGGCCGGCACCTCCACCACCACCGGCGATGGCGGCATGACGGATGAGGAGCGCGAGCATTCTCGCACGCTGGTCTATCAGTATCTGCCGTCCCGCTATGGCATGAATCCGCGGGACCTGCGCCGCGCCGACGCGATCGAGGTCGTGGTGGGGCAGGGCGCCAAGCCCGGCGGCGGCGGCATGCTGCTCGGCCAGAAGATTTCCGACCGGGTCGCGGCGATGCGCAACCTGCCGCAGGGCATCGACCAGCGCTCCGCCTGCCGTCATCCGGACTGGACCGGCCCGGACGATCTCGAGATCAAGATCCTGGAGCTGCGCGAGATCACCGATTGGGAAAAGCCGATCTATGTGAAGGTCGGCGGCGCGCGGCCCTATTACGACACCGCGCTCGCGGTGAAGGCCGGCGCGGATGTCGTGGTGCTGGACGGCATGCAGGGCGGCACGGCCGCGACGCAGGATGTCTTCATCGAGCATGTCGGCATGCCGACGCTCGCCTGTCTGCGCCCCGCCGTGCAGGCGCTGCAGGATCTCGGCATGCACCGCAAGGTCCAGCTCGTCATCTCCGGCGGCATCCGGTCGGGAGCCGATGTCGCCAAGGCGCTGGCGCTCGGTGCCGATGCGGTGGCGATCGGCACGGCGGCTCTGGTCGCCATCGGCGACAACGATCCGAAATGGGAAGAGGACTACCGCGCGCTCGGCACCACGGCGGGCGCCTATGACGACTGGCACGAGGGCCGCGACCCTGCGGGCATCACCACGCAGGATCCGGAGCTGATGAAGCGGCTGGACCCGGTGGCAGCGGGCCGGCGCCTGGCGAACTACCTCAAGGTCATGACGCTGGAGGCGCAGACCATCGCGCGCGCCTGCGGCAAGAACCATCTGCACAATCTCGAACCGGAAGACCTGTGCGCGCTGACGCTCGAAGCAGCCGCCATGGCCCAGGTGCCGCTCGCCGGCACCGCTTGGTACCCCGGAAAAGGGGGCTTCTGACGCCGGATGAAGACGGCGAGCGGGCGTGCTCGGGAGGGCGCCCGCCTGCCGAAGAAGACCCAAAAAAACCACAGGGGAACGACGTGACCTTAGACCTCTCCACCTATGCCGCCGAACGCGGCATCCGCTATTTTCTGATCAGCTATACCGACCTCTTCGGCGGGCAGCGCGCCAAGCTGGTCCCCGCGCAGGCCATCGCCGACATGCAGAAGGACGGGGCGGGCTTTGCCGGCTTCGCCACCTGGCTCGACCTGACCCCGGCCCATCCCGACCTGTTCGCGATGCCGGACGCCTCCTCCGTCATCCAGCTGCCTTGGAAGAAGGACGTGGCCTGGGTCGCCGCCGATTGCGTGATGGATGGCGCGCCGGTCGCGCAGGCGCCGCGCGTGGTCCTCAAGCGGCTGGTGGCGGAGGCTGCCGCCGAGGGCCTGTGCGTCAAGACCGGCGTCGAGCCCGAGTTCTTCCTGGTGACGCCGGATGGTGCGCGCATCTCCGACGAATACGACGCGGCCGAGAAGCCCTGCTACGATCAGCAGGCGCTGCTGCGGCGCTACGACGTCATCGCCGAGATCTGCGATGCCATGCTGGAACTGGGCTGGAAGCCCTACCAGAACGACCATGAGGATGCGAACGGCCAGTTCGAGATGAACTGGGAGTATGACGACGCGCTGAAGACGGCGGACAAGCACTCCTTCTTCAAGTTCATGGTCAAGTCGGTGGCGGAGAAGCACGGGCTTCGCGCCACCTTCATGCCCAAGCCCTTCCAGGGGCTCACCGGCAATGGCTGCCACGCGCATATCTCGGTCTGGGATATCGACGGACAGGTCAATGCCTTCGCCGATCCGGCGATGCCCTTCGGCCTCTCGGCCAAGGGTAAAACCTTCCTCGGCGGCATCATGAAGCACGCCTCTGCGCTCGCCGCCATCACCAATCCAACGGTGAATTCCTACAAGCGGATCAATGCGCCGCGCACTGTCTCTGGCGCGACCTGGGCGCCGAACACCGTGACCTGGACCGGCAACAACCGCACCCACATGGTGCGCGTGCCCGGCCCCGGCCGCTTCGAATTGCGCCTGCCCGACGGGGCGGTGAATCCCTATCTGCTGCAGGCGATCATCATCGCTGCCGGTCTCTCCGGACTGCGCTCGCAGGCCGACCCCGGCCCGCACCACGATATCGACATGTATCGCGACGGCCATCTGGTGCAGGACGCGCCGCGCCTGCCGCTGAATCTCCTCGACGCGCTGCGCGAATACGAGAAGGACGGCGCCTTGCAATCGGTCCTCGGCCCGGAGTTCTCGGCGGCCTATCTCAAGCTGAAACACGAGGAGTGGAACCGCTACTGCGCCCATTTCACCCAATGGGAGCATGAGGCGACGCTCGATATCTAGGGCATGCCGAGTTTTCGCGGAGCCACTCGGGCAGCCCGGGCTTGCCCTGGCGATACCAACGACAGCGCGACGATGAATGTCTGGCTGCACAGGGCCGTCATCGAGAAGCTCTCCGAAAACGGCGGCAAGCTGCCGGCCGATCTGCTCGACTGACCGGCCCTCGGCCGTTCCACGTCTCGAGACGAAAGGCCTGCCGCGCGGCACGCGGCGGGCCTTTCGTCGAC
>NZ_JBMDWH010000035.1:0-30538 GCF_048595345.1 Allobosea sp. | reverse complement strand
AGATCTGCGACCACATGCTGGCGCTCGGCTGGAAGCCCTACCAGAACGACCACGAGGACGCGAACGGCCAGTTCGAGATGAACTGGGAGTATGACGACGCGCTCAAGACCGCCGACAAGCATTCCTTCTTCAAGTTCATGGTCAAGTCGGTGGCCGAGAAGCATGGCCTGCGCGCCACCTTCATGCCCAAGCCCTTCAAGGGCCTGACCGGCAATGGTTGCCACGCACATATCTCGGTCTGGGATGTCGCTGGCAAGGTCAACGCCTTCGCAGACAAGACCATGCCCTTCGCCCTGTCGGAGCAGGGCCGGCATTTCCTCGGCGGCATCATGAAGCACGCCTCTGCGCTCGCCGCCATCACCAACCCGACGGTGAATTCCTACAAGCGGATCAACGCGCCGCGCACCGTCTCCGGCGCGACCTGGGCGCCGAACACCGTGACCTGGACCGGCAACAACCGCACCCACATGGTGCGCGTGCCCGGCGCCGGCCGCTTCGAGCTGCGCCTGCCCGACGGGGCGGTGAATCCCTATCTGCTGCAGGCGATCATCATCGCGGCCGGTCTCTCCGGATTGCGCTCGCAGGCCGACCCCGGCCCGCACCACGATATCGACATGTACCGCGACGGCCATCTGGTGAAGGACGCGCCGCGCCTGCCGCTGAACCTCCTCGACGCGCTGCGCGAATACGAGAAGGACGGCGCCCTGCAATCGGCCCTCGGCCCGGAGTTCTCAGCGGCCTATCTCAAGCTGAAACACGAGGAGTGGAACCGCTACTGCGCCCATTTCACCCAATGGGAGCGTGAGGCGACGCTCGATATCTAGGGCATGCCGAGCTTTCTCGGGACCAATTCGGCATCCCGGGCTTGCACCGGGAGCCATCAAATGGACGACGAGGAGCTCTTCGGGATGTTCGAGCCCCGACGCGGGACGGTCTGTCGATCCGCCCGGGCGCTGCGGCGATCAGGACAATTGCCCGCTGACCGAGATCTCCAGCCGATCGTCGATGAGGGTGATGTCGCGACCTATATCGAATGCGGCCCGCGAGATGCTCGTCGTGGCCGTGAACGGGAAAGCCTGCCCCGTCCCGGCCCGTGCGAGATCGCCCTCGATGACCGCCTGAAGCGAGATCGGACGGGTGATGCCCTTGACCGTCAGGAGCCCGTCGATCCGGAAATGCCCGTCGGAAATCCTGCGCACGCTCCGCGACACGAAGCTCATCTGGGGGTGCCGTTCGCTGTCGAGCAGGAGCGGCCCTTTGACGAGGCCGTCGGCGACGCCGATCAGGCTGCGCAACGAACCCGTGGCGATGCCGACCGCGATCTTGCTGCCCTCGGGTTTCAGCAAATCGACCGAAACCGCGCAGTCGATGTGCTCGAAGCGCCCCGAGACGATCGGCAGGCCGAAACTGCGCCCGATGAAGCGGACCTCGCCGGCGCCGCTCTGCCGCAGCACGATGTCCTGTGCCCGGACCGGCGAGAGCGCCAGAACGAGCGCTGCCGCCAGCAGCATGCGAAGCCTCGCCATCACGAGGCGGCGACGCCGGCGCGAGCGCGCTCGGAGGTCGCCGACTCGGCCAGGAAGCCTTCGACCTGCGTTTCAGGCATCGGTTTGGAGAAGTAATAACCCTGGATCAGATGGCAGCCGATATTCTGCAGGATGTCGAGTTGCTCGCGCGTCTCGACGCCCTCGACGACGCAGCTGAGCGCGAGGTCGCGTGACAAGGCGCTCACCGAGCGCACGATCTTCTGGCTCGCTTCGCTCGTCGCCAGATCACGCACGAAGCTGCCATCGACCTTGATCTTGTCGAGGGGCAGTTTCTGGATCTGGCTCAGACTGGAATAACCGGTGCCGAAATCATCCAGCGCGATCCGCACGCCGGCCGCCTTGAGCAGGTTGATATTGGCCAATGCCAGCTCGATGTTCATCATCAGCGCGGTCTCGGTGACCTCGAATTCGATGCGCTTGGGCGCAATGCCGCTGCGCTTGACGATGGCGATCAGGTTCATCACCTTTTCCGGTGCCGTGATATCATGGCCCGACAGGTTGAACGAGATCCCCACATCCTCCGGCCAGTTGGCGACGGCGAGCAGGGCCTTCCTCAGGAGCAGCGGCGTCAGGGTCGTGATGAAGCCCGACTGTTCGGCCGCGACGATGAACTTGCCCGGAGGCACTGCGCCCAGGGTCGGGCTCTGCCAGCGCGCCAGACATTCCAGCAGCAGCGTGCGGCCGCTGCTCGAATCGACGATGGGCTGGAACGTCAGATAGAATTCCGCCTCCAGATCGGCCGCCCGCATGGTGCGCTCGATCAGCGCGGCTTCGCGCACCGCCCGCTCATGCTCCTCGTTGAACACGGTCGCCTTGAGCCGCCCGGTGCGCTTTGCGGCGAACAGGGCATAATCCGCCCGGTCGTAGAGATCGGTTTCGGTATCTGCCTTGTCGGGGAAGGACGCGAAGCCGACCGAGCATCCAACGACGAGCCGCAATTCGCCGATGTAGATCGGGGCATGGACAGCCTCGATCAGCTTTTCGCCGATGGCGAGCAGGTTCTTGTCGTCGCAGGCGCCGGTGACGATGAAGGCGAATTCATCGCCCCCCAGGCGATAGACCCCGCCCTGTTCCGCGAGGATGAGTTGGAGCCGCTCGGCCATGGCCCTCAGAAGTCGGTCGCCGACGAGATGCCCGTTGCTGTCGTTGATCGCCTTGAAACCGTCGAGGTCGATGATGCCGAGGCCGGCCCGCCCGCCGCTCGCCCTCGCCCGGTCGAGCACGGTCTTCAGATCGTGGAAGAAGCGGCGCCGATTGCCGATCTCGGTCAGCATGTCGGTGTTGGCGAGGCGAAGATTGGTCTCGCTGAGCTGCTCGATCTCGTCGGTCTTGCGCTGCAACGAGAGGCGCGACAGCACGAGGCTGGTGAAGTCCCGGTAGGTGTCGTGGGCGACATGGGCCAGCCCCGCTACGCCGCCCACCAGCAGAATCACGATGCCGACCACCGCAGGCCCGAGTCCTGCCGCGATGAAGAGCAGCCCGGCGGCGCAGAAGGTCGCCGAGATGATCGAGGCGGCCGGCAGATGAAGCAATCCGAAGAGCAGGAACACCATCTGGCCGCCCATGCACAGCGCCAACAGAAGCTGCGTGTCGGGCGTGCCCCAGCAGGACAGCGCCATCTGCCATGCCACGATCACCGCCATCCAGGCCGTCACCTCGATGCCGAGGAAGCGCATGGACCGGGCGCATTCTGCCGAAGAGGGGATCTCGTTGCGCTTCCGGTGCCAGAGATAGGCCCAGATCAGCGCTTTTGGCACAAGGATCGCCGGCAGGATCGTCGAGGCCCACCAGGGGACGTAGGGCGCGTGCACGACGGCGACGGCGATGATGTCGGCACTGAGCGCGACGTAAAGAGCGGGCCAGCCTTTGGCGAGCGCCTGATAGCGCGCCTGCTCGAGCGAGCGCGCCCGGGAATAGTCCATCGCCATACCGAATGCCCGCCGCACCTATCCGTTCGAGGGAAAGACTAGCGGCTGCGGGTAAACGAAGCTGCCGCAGAGTGAAGGCTCATCCGCTGATGACGTACAGGTTTCGGCAACCATCATGTGGCCGTCACAGCGTTGGCGGACCGCTCGAAGTGGCTCGGCCGAAAAATCAGCGTCAAGAAGCCGGTAGACGCCGACGGTGCGGGCGATCTTCGTCGCGAGCGTAGCGGCGGATCATCGGAACTCGGCCGGGCGGTGACAGTTTTCCTGTTGATTTTCAGCAGGAGCATTCCCGTGAGCATCTTCGACAGCATCAAGAAAGCCATCTTCGGTGAGGCCAAGGCCGGCTCCGCTGCCACGCCGGACGCAGCCCCGGTTCCCGGCGCCGTGGTGCCGCCCTCGACCACCTCGACCTCGCCGGCCTCGACGCCCGCCGGCACTGCGGCTGGCGCCTCCGCTACCGGTATCGGATCGGCTCCCGCCGCCCAGGCCGTCGATGTCGCCCCAATTCTCGACAAGGCCGTCCAGGACAGCGGGCAGCAGCTGAACTGGAAGACCTCGATCGTCGATCTGATGAAGGCGGTGAAGCTCGACAGCAGCATCACCGCCCGCAAGGAGCTGGCGCATGAGCTCGGCTACACCGGCGATACCAACGACAGCGCGACGATGAATGTCTGGCTGCACAAGGCCGTCATCAAGAAGCTCTCCGAAAACGGCGGCAAGGTGCCGGCCGACCTGCTCGACTGACCGGCCCTCGGCCGTTCCACGTATCGAGGCGAAAGGCCTGCCGCGCGGCACGCGGCGGGCCTTTCGTCGACATGGGGTGTCGCGGCGTCTGGGCGCTGAGAGCGCAAGGGCCCCAAGGGAAGGGCGAATAAGAACGCTGGGAGACCCCAGGGCCCGGTGTCATTCCCGAGAGCGAAGGCAGTAAGGACGGCGGTTTGGCGTATCGTTTCGCAGCTTCCCTGCCGAGCGCCTTACGGCGCCTGGACGGGAGGCGGGAGCGGAGCTGCCTCATCGGCTTCCCATCCGACCTGTTAACCATAATTTAGATTGAATCTGATCTAACGGGTCCGGGATTTTTAAACCGGGCCGCTGTGATGACGTTGAGCAACCTCAAAATCCGCACGAAGATCATTTGCGCCGTTCTCTTCGCAGGCCTCGTCGGTGTCGGCGTCTCGATCGTCGGCGCGCGACAGCTCAAGGCGACTGACGAATCCTACTCCGAACTGCTGACCACCAGGCCGCCGGGAATTCTGGCCTCGGCACGCGCCGCCCGCAGTGCCGTCGCGCTCGTGGGCGCGACCTACAAGGTGATCGCCACGCCGCCTGGCAGCCCCGTCATGCTCCAGGCCAAGGCGGCCGCGGAAGAGGCTTACGCGAAGGCGCTCGAGTTTCTCGACGAAGCCGGCCGCAACCTGCCCGCCAAGAAGGCGAGCTATGACGTCGTCCGGGCCGGGATCGTCGCCCTGAAGTCCTCGGTCGACGAGGCGATCCAGCACGGAGAAAAAGGCGAAGACGCTCAGGCCCTCGCCGTGCTGGCCAAGATCGAAGGCAAGCTCAACGATCTGATCGACACCAACGCGCAGCTCAGCGCGACGGTGCTGAAGGAAACGGAAGACCGCTCTGCCGCGCTGTCCGCGGACACCCAGTGGGCTGCGACGACGCTGCTGGCGGCGGCGGCGGCCGGGCTGCTGCTCGGCCTGCTCGGTGCGCTCGTGCTGTCCTCCAGGACCATCACCGGTCCGCTGCAGCGGCTGAACGCGGCGATGGGCTCCCTCTCGCACGGTCAGCTGGATGTCGATGTCGCCGGCACCGAGCGCAAGGACGAGGTCGGCGATATGGCGCGCGCCGTGCTGGTCTTCCAGCAGAACGGCTTGGCCATGCGCCAGATGGAGGCCGAAAAGGCCAGGCAGGACGCTGCCGTGGCTGCCGAGCGCGAAGCCAACGAGGCCGAGCGCCGCCAGGTCGAGGAGCAGCGCCTCGACATGGCCCGACAGCAGCAGCACGTCGTCGCCCTTCTGGCGGATGGGCTCGAGCGGCTGGCCCAGGGCGATCTGACCTGCCGCCTGACCGACAGCGTCGCGGCCGATTACATCAAGCTCCGCGACGACTTCAACCGCGCCCTCGACGGGCTCGCCGAAACGGTGCAGACGATCCAGGCGACCTCCGTCGAGGTCAGCACCGCTGCCCGCGAGATCAATATGGGGGCGGACGACCTGTCCAAGCGCACGGAGGAGCAAGCCTCCTCGCTGGAGGAAACCGCCGCGACGACCGAAGAGCTGGCGGCTTCGGTGAAGGCGGCCGCCCATGCCTCGAAGAGCGCGGTCGCGATGGCCGAGGAAGCGATGGGCGTCGCCGAAAAGGGTGGCTCGATCGTCAGCGACGCCGTCGAGGCGATGAACCGGATCGAAATCGCCTCCCGCAAGATTTCCGACATCACCGGGGTGATCGACGAGATCGCCTTCCAGACCAATCTGCTGGCGCTGAATGCCGCGGTCGAGGCGGCGCGCGCCGGCGATGCCGGCAAGGGCTTCGCGGTCGTCGCATCCGAGGTGCGGACCCTGGCGCAGCGCTCCGGCGACGCCGCCAAGGACATCACCGCCCTGATCGTCGAATCGGGTGGCGAGGTCGCCCAGGGCGTGCAGCTCGTGCGCTCGGCCGGCGAGGTTCTGCAACAGATCGTCGAGGCCTCGCGCAAAGTCGCCGCGACCGTCTCCGACATCTCGGCGGCTTCGGCCGAGCAGGCGAACGGCATCGACGAGATGAGCCAGACGGTCGCCCATATGGACGAAATGACCCAGCAGAACGCTGCCCTCGCCGAAGAAAGCGCAGCCTCCGCGACCTCCCTCAGCGACCAGATCGGCCGCCTCAATCAGCTCGTCTCCAGCTTCCGCACCGGGGCCGACACCGCGGGCCTTCACCACATGGCGGGGCGCATGGCCGCCGAGCTGGCGCAGCCCTCGCTGCGCCGCCGGGCCTAGAGCGTCGGACCGAAAAGGGGAATCCCACTTTTCTGAAGGATCCGATGCTCCAGCCCTCTCCTGGAGCATCGTGATCGCGTCCGCCCGGACGCGCGATGACCCAGAGCACGCGACTCGGCAAAGCTCCGGCTCGCGATGATGCGGGCCGCGCACCGCCCCCGTCGGCGCTGCTTCACGCGCGGCGGAGACCGGAACGTCGCGTCGGCTGGACCGTCGGCACGCCGCGCAACCGGTCCTCGCGCGATCGCTCCGACAATGAACTCCGCCGCAACCGTTCCCGGCGGAGTGTCCCGGATGCCTGCCGCAGGGATGTTTGGGTCGACCGCCTGCCGGTCAGCTCAGCGAATTGCAGAAACGCTCGATCCGCCTGCAGGCCTGTTCGAGCTGTTCGGTCGAGGCGGCGTAGGAGATGCGGAAATGGCCGGGCGAGCCATAGGCTGCGCCATGAACGACCGCCACCGCCTCGGCGTCGAGCAGTTCTGCGGCGAAGTCTTCGTCGCTCGCAATCACCTTGCCCGTCGCGGTCCTGAGGCCGAACAGTTTTTCGCAGGACGGGAAGACGTAGAACGCGCCTTCGGGCACGCGGCAATTCAGGCCCTTCGCCTGGTTCAGCATGCCGACGACGAGGTCGCGGCGGGCCTCGAAAGCCTGCCGGCGCACGGCCAATCCATCCTGCGGGCCGTCGAGCGCGGCGACCGCCGCCCATTGCGCGATCGAGCAGGGCCCGGAGGTGAACTGCCCCTGGATCGTGTCCATCGCCTTGATCAGGTCGCGCGGGCCGCCGGCATAGCCGATGCGCCAGCCGGTCATCGCATAGGCCTTGGAGACGCCGTTTACCGTCAGCGTCCGCTCCTTGAGAGCGGGTGCCACCTGCGCCGGCGTCGCGAAAGGCTGCCCGCCATAGATCAGGTGCTCGTAGATGTCGTCGGTCAGGACCCAGACGTGGGGATGTCGCTCGAGCACATCCGTCAGCCGCTTCAGCTCCTCCCGGCCATAGGCGGCGCCGCTCGGGTTGGAGGGCGAATTGAGGATGAGCCATTTGGTCTTCGCCGTGATCAGCCCTTCGAGCGTCTCCGGCGTCAGGCGGAAGCCATCGTCGGCCGAGGTGGGCGCCACGATGGCGGTGCCGCCGCACAGCGCGACGATCTCGGGATAGGACACCCAGAACGGCGCCGGGACGATGACCTCGTCGCCGGGGTCGACCGTCGCCAGCAGAGCATTGGCGATGACCTGCTTGCCGCCGGTCCCGACGATGATCTGGTCCAGCCCGTAATCGAGATCGTTCTCGCGCAGGAACTTGGCGCGGATGGCTTTGCGCAGTTCCGGAATGCCGGCGACCGGCGTGTACTTGGTCTTGCCCGCAGCCATCGCCGCGGCCGCGGCCTGCTTGATGTGCTCGGGCGTGTCGAAGTCGGGCTCGCCGGAGCTCAGCGCGATGACGTCGCGCCCCTGGGCCGCCAGATCCCTGGCGCGCTGGTTGGCGACGATGCTCGCCGACGGTTTGATGCGCCCGAGCGCCTGCGAAAGAAACGGCATGATGAAGGCTGGTCCAGTGTGTCGAGCGCGGCGGGCCGGCTGCTCAGTGGCGGATGTCGGAGACGAATTTCCGGGCGCGGGGATGTTGCGGCCGCTGGAAGAAATCCTCCGGCGCGGCGCGCTCGAGAACGGCGCCGCCATCCATGAAGATCACCCGATCCGCGACCTCGCGGGCAAAGCCCATCTCATGGGTGACGCAGACCATGGTCATCCCTTCGGACGCCAATTGCTTCATGACGTTGAGGACCTCGCCGACCAGCTCGGGGTCGAGCGCGGAGGTCGGCTCGTCGAACAGCATCACGGGCGGCTTCAACGCGAGCGCCCGAGCGATGGCGACGCGCTGCTGCTGGCCGCCGGAGAGCCGCGGCGGAAACTCGTTCGCCTTATGCGCGAGGCCGACCTTGTCGAGCAGATCCATCGCGGTGTCGCGCGCCGCAGCCTCGGAGACCTTGTGAACGCGCATCGGGGCCAGCATGACGTTCCGCACGACGCTGAGATGCGGGAACAGATTGAACTGCTGGAAGACGAAGCCGATATGGCTGCGCAGCTCGTTGACGTTGACGCCCTCGCCGTTGACGTCGCGCCCGTCGATCGTGATACGTCCCTTCTGGATGGGCTCCAGCCGGTTGACGGTGCGGATCAGCGTCGACTTGCCGGAACCGGACGGGCCGCAGACGACCACCACCTCGCCCTTGGCGACGGTTTCGCTGACATTGTTCAGCGCGTGGTACTCGCCATACCATTTCTCGACGTTCTCGAAGACGATCATGCCGCGGCCTCCGTGGCGATGGGAGCCTGCCGGCTCGTATGGATCCGCTTTTCGATGAGCTTCACGAAGCGGTTGAGCGAGAAGCAGATGATGAAATAGATGCCCGCCAGAATGATGTAGACCTGCACGGGCTTGGTCAGGAGCTGCGCGTTGACCTGATAGGCGGCATAGGTGAGTTCATCGACGCTGATGATGTAGGCGACCGACGTGTTCTTCACCAGCGAGATGAACTGGTTGAGAATGCTTGGGATCGCATTGAACAATGCTTGCGGAAGAATGACGTCCTTCATCGTCTGGGCGTAGCTCAGTCCCAGCGAGCGAGATGCTTCCGTCTGCCCCTTCGGCAAAGCGAGAATGGCCGCTCTCACGACCTCCGCCAGATACGCGGTTTCGTAGATCACCAGGGCGACGATGACGGTCGTCAGCCCGGACACCGCCCGGCCGATGATCAGGGGCACGATGAAATAGGCCCAGAAGATCAGCATCAGCAGCGGCAAGGCCCGCACGAGATAGACGAAACCGGTCGAGAGCCGCGCCGCGATGGGGTTGGGGCTGACGCGCCCGATGCCGATCAGCACCGAGAGGGGGAAGGACAGGACGAGGCCCGTGAGGGCGAGAATCAGCGTCAGCGCGAGGCCGCCGATGGGACCTTCGGGAAATTGGCCGATCGTCAGCAGCAAGCCGTAGCGGTGCAGGATGTCGATGATGTCCTGCATCTCAGCGCCCCGCCGCCGCGAGGTTGCGCCGATCCGCCCAGGCGCCGAGCCCCATGATCGCGAAGGAAACGGTCACATAGAAGGCCGAGGCGATCGCGAAGGTCTCAAAGGTCCGGTAGGTCTCATTCTCGACCTGGCGCGAGGCATAGGTCATTTCGGCGACGCCGATCGCCATGGCGAGGCTCGTCGCCTTGAACAGGGCCAGCGACTGGTTGATCAGCGGCGGCAGCGCGGCGCGGATGGCCTGCGGCAGCAGCACGTCTCTCATCGTCTGGACGTAGCTGAGGCCGAGCGCGCGCCCCGCCTCCATCTGCTCGCGCGGCAGCGAGCGCAGGCCGCTGCGCATGTCCTCGGACATATAGGCGGCCGCGTTGAGGAACAGCGCGATGACGGCGAAGATGAACTCACTGTTATGGGCGTTGATCCAGCGCGTCCAGGTGTCGGGCAGCAACTGCGGCATCGCAAAATACCAGACGAAGATCTGGACCAGCATCGGGATGTTGCGGTGGTATTCGACGAAGGACGCCACCAGCGCCTGCGCCGGGCGGAACGGAGCCGAGCCGATGGCCACGAGCAGCGAAGCGGTCAGGAAGGCCAGGACCCAGGCCAAGGCGAACAGGGCGAGCGACGTGAGCGCTCCCCACATCATCCACTGGGTATATTGGAGCGTCAGGATCGCCCCGAAATCGAAGGTCATCGACGTGCCCGCTCGCTGATCCGGTGGCGTGACGGGCTGCCATGGTGACGGCAGCCCGAAGGGAGGAGCGCCCGAGCGCTCACTCGAAGGTCGAGATCGGGGTCAGCTTCTTCTCTCGCGGCAGATTGAACTTGGTGGTGGGGCCGTACCACTTGACCCACATCGCCTCGAGCTCGCCGGAGGCTTCCATATCCGCCAATGCCTTGTTGACGGCCGCCAGCAGCGCCGGCTCGTCCTTCTTCACGCCCAGCGCCGTCGCCTCATAGGCGAGCGCCTCGTCGGCGAAGCGGAACTTGCCGCCCGTCTCGTTGACGAACCGCACGGCGGATGGCGCGGCCAGGGCCAGGCCGTCCACCTTGCCCTGCTGCAGCGCGAGGAACGCGGCCGGCGGATCCTGGAAGGTGATGACCTCCGCCTCCGTCCGGCGGCGAGCGTAGAGCTCCGGCGTCGACCCCTTGTTGGCGCTGATCTTCAGGCCCTTGAAGTCGGGCAGCTTGTTGAGCTTCGAATCGACCTTGACGATGATCTTGATCGGCACCTGGTAATGCGCGTCGCTGAAGGCGATCTGCTGCGCCCGTTCCTTGGTGTACCCCAGCGCGGCCGCGATCAGGTCGACACGGCCGAGCGACAATTCGGCGATCCGCGCCTCGACCGAAACCGAGCGCAGGTCGAGCGAGACGCCGAGATGCTTGGCGATGGCGGCGCAGGTGTCGACATCGAAGCCCACCGTCTTGCGCGAGACCGGATCCTGATACCCGAGCGGCTCCGACGAGTTGAGCGTCGCGCAGATCAGGCTGCCGCGTGCCTTGATGTCCGCCAGGCGATCGGCCCAGGCGGATTGCGCACCCAGAACGCCGAAAGCGAGTGCGACGAGGCCGAAACGGCGGGTGATTGAAAGCGGCTGCATGGTCCCCTCCATATGATATCCATTTTCATAATGGCATTATGAAAATTGCTTTGGCAACCTCCCGGAAGACATCAATGAGCCGGCTTGCACCGCGAGCCGCCGGAACGGGAAGATCTTTCATAACGTCATTATGAAATTTGCGCATGTCTCGCCGGCGGGCTAGTCTGGGCCTGCGTCGTTTCCACCGTCCCGCATGCGGAAAGAAGAGTCGTGAGCACGAAAAGCGAGCCAGGCATGGACCGGTCCGTCTCCGCGGCGGAGCGCACCATGGCGATCTTGAATGCCTTCCTCGCGGAGAAAGGCCCGCTCTCGCTGTCGGAGATCGAGAACCGGACCGGGCTCTTCAAGAGCGTGATCCTCCGCTACATGATCACGCTCATTCGCGAGAACATGGTCCGGAAGAATGCCGACGGCAGCTATCAGCTCGGCACGAAGGTGCTCGGCCTCGCCCATCGCTACGAGCAGTCGGTCGACTATCTCGAGATGATCAAGCCGGCCCTGAAGCGGCTCGTCGCCGCGACCAGCGAGACCGCCTCCTTCTATGTTCGCGAGGGCGAAAGCCGGATTTGCTTGTTCCGCCAGAACTCGCCGCACAGCCTGCGCGTCAGCCTCCGCCAGGGCGATACGATGCCGCTGGACGACACCTCGACGGGCCAAGTGCTTCGTGACGCCGAGCTGCAGCCGCTCGTCGAGGGCAGCTATATCCGGCAGACCGCCGGGCTGATCGACCCTTTGACGACCTCGATTTCGACGCCCGTCTTCGGCGCACGCGACTCGCTACTGGGGGCCCTGACGCTCTCGGGGCCGATCGGCCGCTTCGTCCCGTCGGATCCCGCGGTCCGGGCCCTGCTCCACCGCGAAGCGGCCGCCTTGTCGGCGGCCTTCGGGTCGGTGAGCCGTTATGCCGAGCCCTATGAACATCCCCCGGCTCTGCGCGACGCGAGCTGATCGTCGCCGCAGGCCGCTTTGGCCGTCTTTCCGCTGAATGAGGTCGCCATGATCGCTTTTCGTTTTCTGCCGTGCGGGCGCGCCGTCAGCGCCGAGGCGTCGCCCCGGCCGGGCTGCGAGCAAGGTTGATGTCGACCCGAAGCCTGCACCCGCCCGTGCGGCCCGATTGGCTCGCGCTGACGCAGGAGCCGGTCCTGGAGCCGGAGCTGCCGATCGTCGACTGCCATCACCATCTCTGGGACCGGCCGGAAGGGCAGCGCTACCTGTTTCTCGATCTGCTCGCCGACATGGAGGCGGGCCACGACGTGCGCGCCACGGTCTATCTTCAGGCGCGGTCGATGTACCGGCCCGATCTGGAGCCCCGGATGCAGCCCGTCGGGGAAGTGGAGTTCGCGAACGGTGCGGCAGCGCAGGCGGCATCGGGGCTCTATGGGCGCCGCTATGCATGCGCCGCCATTGTCGGCTGCGCCGATCTGATGCTGGGCGAGAGGGTCGTGCCGGTTCTCGATGCGCTCGAGCGGGCCGGCGGCGGCCGTCTGCGCGGCATCCGCAACCAGACCGCCAGCCATGACGATCCGCAGATCACATCGAACCCGGTGCCGCCGCCGCCTGGCATGCTGGTCGATCCCGATTTTCAGACCGCGGCCCGGCTGTTGCCACGCCACGGACTCACGCTCGATGTCTGGGCGTTCCACACCCAGCTGGGCGAGGTCGCCGCTCTGGCCGACGCCTGTCCCGGCACCACCATCATCCTGAATCATTGCGGCGGGCCTCTCGGCGCCGGGCGCTATCGCGGCCGTCGGGAAGAGGTCTTTGCAGCCTGGTCCGGTGCGCTGGCTGTCGCCGCCGAACGGCCCAACATCCGGTTGAAGCTGGGCGGGCTCGCCATGCGGGTCAACGGCTTCGATTTTCACGAGCGCGAGCGGCCGCCGGGCTCGGCCGAACTCGTGGAAGCATGGTCACCCTATATCCTGCGCTGCATCGAGCTTTTCGGGCCGGAGCGCTGCATGTTCGAGAGCAATTTTCCGGTCGATAAGGGGATGGTTGGCTATGTGCCGCTGTGGAACGCCTTCAAGCTCATGACGACCGACCTCGCCGCCGCCGAACGCGAAAAGCTGTTCTGGCGCACGGCGACGTCCACCTACCGGCTCGACGCCGGGCTGCTCGGGCTCGGCTGAGCAGCCGCGGCGCGACGCGCTTCAGCTGCCCTGGCCGGCTGCCACCGGAGCAAAGAAGGTGTCCTGCCACTTTGCCGGGGGCGCCTTGAGCAGGCCGGCCTTGGCCATGAAGCTGCCGAAGCTCATCACGCCCTTCGGCTGGACGCCCCATTCCTCGGAGACGCTCTTCAGCATTCTTTCGGTCTCGTCGAGATCCAGCGAGGACTTCTCCGATTCCAGGAACATTTCGGCGGCCTTGCGCGGGTTGGCCCTGATATAGGCCCCGGCCTCGTCGATGGCGGCGACGATCGCCTTGGCCGCCTGCGGCTGGGCCTCGACGAAGGCGCGCTTGCTGGCGAGCAGGCCGCTGGTCACGCGCTCGCCGAGATACTCCGAGAAGAAGAACAGGCGCCTGACATTCGGGCTCTTCTCGACGATGTCGCTATAGGGGTGCGGAGCCGCATAGGCGCTGATCGTGCCGCCGGTGAGCAGGGCCGAGGTCGCGTCTGGATGCGGCAGCTGGATCATGTTGGTGTCGAGTCTGCGCGACTGGTCCTCGCCGAAGGCCTTGGCGGCAGCCATCCGCACCAGCAGCCCCTGCTGGCCGGTGGTCGAGGTCACCGCGATCTTGTCGGTCGGCTTGAAGTCCGCCAGCGACTTGATCTCGGGCTTGTTGGTGTAGAGGCCGTTGTCGCCGGCCACGAGGGCGGCGAGCCCGCGAATGTCGATGGAGCCGCGCGTCTTCTCGGCCGCGATCAGCATGCCCGGCAGGCCATAGGCGCCGATGTCGATCGACCCGCTGATTAGCGCGTCGTTGATCGCCGGCGCGCCGCTGATCTTCTGGATCTTGACGGTCAGGCCGGGCAATCCGGCCGCCGAGCCCTGCTTGGCGAACAGGCCCAGCTTCTCGGCGACCGTGACCGGCAGATAGGCGTATCCGTATTGGATCGCCATCGTGACTGTGACGGGCTCTGCCGCCAGGGATCTGCCCGAGGGCAGCATCATGGCCGCAGCGGTGGCGGCCCCGGCCAGAACGGCGCGGCGCGAAAAAACAGCTTGCATGTTTCCTCCGAACATTATTTTTGAAACGTCGTTTCAAAAAAGCTATGCCGCGCGACGGCGCCCTGTCAACGGCTACGAAGGCAGCCGTCGACCGCGCGGTGAGGGAGCCAAGGATGGTCGGATTTCGTGTTCTCAAGCGGCGCCGCCAGGTGTCCGCCGATCTCGTCGAGCGTTTTCGCTCTCTGCCGGTCGCCAATATCAGCGACTCGATGTCGCGGATGAGCGCGGGCGGAGCCAGGCTGCGCCCGCTGCACGCGGGTGGGGTGCTCGCCGGCCCGGCGATCACCGTGAAGTCCCGTCCCGGGGACAATCTCATGATCCACAAGGCGCTCGACGTTGCCGGTGCGGGCGATGTCGTCGTCGTCGATGGCGGCGGTGATCTGACCAATGCGCTGATCGGCGAATTGATGATCTCCCATGCGATCAAGCGCGGGCTCGCGGGGATCGTGATTTATGGGGCCGTGCGCGACAGCGCCTGGATCCGTGAGCATGATTTCCCCGTCTTCGCGGCGGGCGTCAGCCATCGCGGCCCCTACAAGGACGGCCCCGGCGAGATCAACGTGCCGATCGCGATCGAGGGCATGGTGATCGAGCCGGGCGACCTTGTCATCGGCGACGATGACGGTCTGCTCTGCGTGCCTTTCGACCAGGCCGAGACGATCTACACCGCGACTCATGCCAAGCATGCCGCGGAAACCAAGCAGATGGCGGCGATCCAGGCCGGCACCAATGATCGCAGCTGGGTCGACGCCACGCTGACGCGGCTCGGTTGCGAAATCGAAGCCTGAGGCGAAGCGGCGCGCCGGGCAGGAGGAGCAAGGTCGATGTTTTTCGCACCGCCGAGGGATGTCGCAACCGAGGTCTTCACCCGGCTGCCGGATCGGTTCCGGAAGCCGCGTGCGACGGCCTGGGGCGCCGCCAATCGCGGCGGTCTCGCGATCGACTCCTTTCTCGAGGGGCCGAGCTTTGACCGGCAGGGCCGGCTCTACGTCACCGACATTCCCTTCGGCCGGATCTTCCGGATCTCGGCCGAGGGCGAATGGGAGCTGGTGGCCGAATATGATGGCTGGCCGAACGGGCTGAAGATCCACCGCGACGGGCGCATCTTCATCACCGACTACAAGCGCGGCATCATGCTGCTCGAGCCGGAGAGCGGCGCGGTGACGCCGTTTCTGGAGACGGCGGCCTCCGAAAGCTTCAAGGGCGTCAACGACCTCGTTTTCGCGCCGAACGGCGACCTCTACTTCACCGATCAGGGCCAGACCGGGCTGCACGACCCGACAGGGCGCGTGTACCGGCTGACGCCCGATGGCCGGCTGACGCGCCTGCTCGACACGATCCCCAGCCCCAACGGCATCGTCATCGACCGGGAGATGACGCATGTGCTGATCGCCGTGACCCGGGCCCAGCAGATCTGGCGCATCCCGCTCAACGACAGCGGCCTCACCACCAAGGTCGGCGTCTTTTCACAGCTCCATGGCGGGCTCGGCGGGCCGGACGGGCTGGCGCTCGATGCCGAAGGTGGGTTGCTGATCGCCCATACCGGCTTCGGCTCGGTCTGGCGGCTGTCGCGCACGGGCGAGCCGCTCCTGCGCATCCGCTCCTGCGCCGGCATCTCGACGACCAACCTGGCCTTTGGCGGGTCGGACGGGCGCGATCTCTTCATCACGGAATCACAGACGGGCTCGATCCTGCGCGCGAAGCTTGACGTCGCGGGAATGGCGTTGTTCTCGCATCAGGAGTGAAGGCCGCCGCGCCCTGCCAGCGGCGTCGCGGAGACTTGAACCATGCTGGAGAAGAAGGCGAAGGCGCGGCCGAAGCTGGAGGGCGTCGCCTCGGCCGACAGGCTGCTGACGGTCCTCACCGCCTTCCGCCGCGGCGACGACGCGCTGGAGTTGAGCGAACTCGCGCAGCGCACGCAGCTGGTGAAGAGCACCATCATGCGCCTGTGCATCTCGCTGGAGCGCTTCGGGCTGATCGAGCGGCTGGACGATGGCCGTTATCGCCTGGGGACGGAGATCGCGCGGCTGGGCTCGGTCTATCTTCAGTCCTTTGCGCTCGAAGCCCATGTCATGCCGGCGCTGGAGGCGCTGGTCGCCGCCTCCGGCGAAACGGCCTCTTTCTATATCCGCCGCGGCGATCATCGCCTGTGCCTCTTCCGGGTCGAT
Organism: Allobosea sp.; assembly: GCF_048595345.1. Taxonomy (GTDB): domain Bacteria; phylum Pseudomonadota; class Alphaproteobacteria; order Rhizobiales; family Beijerinckiaceae; genus Allobosea. The sequence continues at coordinate 14,122 of NZ_JBMDWH010000035.1, read as the reverse complement.
TCGCCCTCGCCTTTGCGGATGCATGTCCGCCCGGGTGATCTGCGGCCGATGGATGCGTCCTCCATCGCTCAGGTGCTGCGCCGCTTCGATCCGCATGCCGACACTCCGGATCAGGCGGCCGAAACGCCGATCTTCTCCAGCGGTGTCACCGATCCGCATGTCGCCTCGATCGCCATGCCCGTCTTCGGCGCGGGCGCGCGGCTGCTGGGCGCCCTGGCGCTCACCGGTCCCGCCTCACGGCTGACCAGCGAGAGCGCAGCCAGAATCGCGCCGCTGCTCAAGAGCTCGGCCGAAGTGCTCACCCATGCGCTCGGCGGGGCCGGTCACTGACCCGAATAATTTGAAACGGCGTTTCATTTTTTTCTTGCATCACGGTGAGGCCGTGTTAGGTCGTTGCAGATGGGACGGTCTGCGCAGGACCGCCCCGGCGAAGAGACGCAGCAAGCGTCCGATGCCGCAGGGAAGAAGCGCCGGGTCTGCCGCTTGAAAGCGCGTCGATCGATCCTTCCCGCCATCGGACCGCGAGGCTGGAGGGAAACATGGCTGCCACGATCATTGTTACGGGTTCGGCGCTGGCGAAGCCGGCGATGGAAACGGCGGAGCGCCGCGGCGCCCGCGTTCTGACGCTCGCGCCCTATACGCCGCCGGCGGAGATCGCCGCGCTGGCGGTGCGTGAGAAGGCGGATGCCATCATCGTGCGCGCCGCCCACCTCACCGAAGAGGTCATCGGCGCCGCCCCCTCGCTCAAGGTCATCGTCAAGCACGGCATCGGTGTCGACACCATCGATCTGGCCAGCGCGACGCGCCATCGCATTCCGGTCCTGATCACCCATGGCGCCAATGCGCAGTCCGTGGCGGAGCACGCCTTCGGGCTGATGTTCGCCGTGGCCCGGCAGAGCGCCTGGCTCGACAGCCGCATGCGTGCCGGCCATTGGGACAAGGCGACCAGCTTCGGCAGCGAGCTCTCCGGCAAGGCGCTCGGCGTCGTCGGGCTCGGCAGCATCGGCTCGGCGCTGATCGAGCTCGTGCGGCCCCTGCGCATGACGATCCGCGGCTACGATCCCTTCTTCCGCGGACAGCTCGACGGAGTGGAGCGGGTCGACGACCTCGATGCGCTTCTGCGCGACAGCGACATCGTCAGCCTGCACATCCCGCTCACGGCCGAGAACCGCAATCTCTTCGATGCGAAGCGCCTTGGGCTGATGAAGCGCGGCGCCATGCTGATCAACACCGCACGCGGCGGATTGATCGACCATGAGGCGCTGGCCGCGGCGTTGACGAGCGGGGCGCTCACCGGTGCGGGCCTGGATTGCTTCCCGGTCGAGCCGCCGAAGGAGAACCCGCTGGCAGGCCTGCAGAATGTGGTGATGACGCCGCATGTCGGTGCGAACACCCGCGAGGCGGCCGAGCGTGTCGGCGTGCGGGCGATCGAACAGGCGCTGGACGTGATCGAGGGCAAGCCCTTCGACCCGCGCGCCAACGTCAACCCCGACTACGCCGCAGCAGCCGCCTGAGGAGCCGCGGCAAATCGGCCGGCAATCCAGAGCAAAAAACGACGAGGAGGAAGCCCGATGATCCATCTTTCACGCCGCTCCGCACTGGCGCTCGGCGTCGCAGGCCTCGGTGGACTCGCCTTGCCGGCTCGCGCCCAGGCGAAGAAGACCGTCACCATCGCCATCCAGTTCGGCACCAGCCATCTCGCCACCACGGTCGCCGACAAGCTTTCGCTTTTCGCCAAGCATGCGAAGGAGAACGGGATCGGCGACACGACCTTCGCCGTCCAGCGCGTCAGCGGCTCGCCCGCGATCAATGACGGCATCTTCAGCGGCAATCTCGATGTCGGGGCCTATGGCCCGACCGCGCTGCTGGCGGCCTGGCTGAAGACGCGCGGCTCCTTCGACATCAAGGGCGTCGCCGCCTGCAACGAGGCGGTGCTGACGCTCTACACCAACGACCCGGCGGTGAAGTCGATCGCCGACATCAAGCCGGAGATGCGCATCGCCGTGACCGCGACGACCGCGCCGCAGGCGATCCTGCTGCGCATGGCGGCGGAAAAGGCCTACGGCCCGGGGCAGGCCGGCCGGTTCGACAAGCAGATGGTCGTTCTGCCGCATCCGGATGCGACTGCGGCGCTGATCTCCAAGGCGGCGATCCAGCTTTACTTCGCGGCCCCGCCCTTCATCTCGACTCTCGAAGCCTCGGGCAAATGCTTCAAGGTCGTCGACGGCAACGACATCATCGGCCGCTCCTATTCCGGCGCCCTGCTGGGTGCCACCAGCAAATTCGCCAACGCCAACCCGGCTGCCATCGCGACCATCGTCGCGGGCCTGCGCGAGGCCATGGCACTGATCAAGTCGGACCCGGCCCAGGCGGCCAAGCTCTACATGGAGGTCGAGAAGACGGCCTTGAGTCCGGCCGAGGTCGAGGCGGCGATCAAGGCCCAGACCTTCACGGTCGAACCGCAGGGCATGATGGCCTTCGCAGGCTTCATGCAGCGCAATGGCGAGCTGAAGGAAGCGCCCTCGAAATGGCAAGACATCATGTTCCCGCCGGTCAGCCAGGGGCAGGGAAGCTGATGCTGGCCACCGAGAAAATGACGGCCGCGCCGATCGGAGCCGCCCAGACGCTGCTTCAGGTCGATGGCGTGACCTTGCAGTACAAGACGCGCGACCGGCTCGTCACCGCGACCTATCGCGTCTCATTCGATGTGAAGGAGCAGGATCGCTTCATCCTGCTGGGCCCTTCCGGCTGCGGCAAGTCGACCCTGCTGAAATGCGTCGCCGGCTTCCTCAATCCGACCGAAGGCTCGATGAAGCTCGACGGGCGCGTCATCGAGAAGCCCGGCCCGGACCGCATGATGGTGTTCCAGGAGTTCGACCAGCTGATGCCCTGGTTGACCGTGCTGGACAACGTCATGTTCGCGATGAAGCGGTCGGGCCGCTTCCCGAAGAGCGAGATCCGGGATCGCGCCCGCCGGGCGACCGTCAAGGTCGGCCTGGAACGCTTTCAGGACGTCTACCCGCATATGCTGTCGGGCGGCATGAAGCAGCGTGTCGCGATTGCCCGTGCGCTCGCCATGGAACCGCGGATCCTGCTGATGGACGAGCCCGTCGCGGCGCTCGACGCGCTGACCCGCCGGCGCATGCAGGAGGAGCTGCTGGAGCTGTGGGACGATGTCCGCTTCACGCTGATGTTCGTCACCCACTCGATCGAGGAGGCGATTATCCTCGGCTCCCGAATTCTCGTGCTGACGCCTCATCCCGGCCAAGTCCGCGCCGAGCTCGACGCCACCGCCTACAGCCATGAACACCAGGGAGACGCCGACTTCATGGCGTTCAATCGCAAGATCAACGGCATGCTCTTCGGCACGCAGGAGACGGCTCATGACTGACGTGACCCTGTCCGCGCCGCGCAACGTTCCGCGCCCGGACATCGAGCGCGAGCCGGAGGACATCAGCCGGATCGGCGAGATCAGCCGGCCGATCGGTCTGTGGGAAGGCATCTTCGCGATCACCGCGGTGCGCCGCGCCCTGGTCCTGATCGGGCTCGGCATCGCCTGGGAGGTCTATGCGCGCTGGGTCGGCAACCCGCTGATGTTCCCTTCGCTCACCGATACGCTGTCCGCCTGGTGGGCCGACATGTCGTCCGGGCGGCTGCCGGGGGCGGCGGCGAGCTCGTTGCGCGTGCTGCTCATCGGCTACGGCACCGCCATTATGCTCTCCGCGGTGATGACGACGCTCGCGGTTTCGACCCGTGTCGGTACGGACCTGCTGGCCACGCTGACCGCCATGTTCAACCCGCTGCCGGCGATCGCGATCCTGCCGCTGGCGTTGCTCTGGTTCGGCCTCGGCACCTCCAGCATCGTCTTCGTCATCGTCCATTCGGTGTTGTGGGCGGTGTCGCTCAACACCTTCACCGGCTTCCTCTCGGTCAGCCAGACGCAGCGCATGGCGGGGCGCAATTACGGCCTCGGCGGCCTCAGGCTCGTCATCTTCATCCTGATCCCGGCGGCGTTCCCCTCGATCCTCGCCGGCCTCAAGATCGGCTGGGCCTTCGCCTGGCGCACCCTGATCGCGGCCGAGTTGGTCTTCGGCGTCTCGGGCAATGCGGCCGGTCTTGGCTGGTACATCTTCGAGGCCCGCAACGCGCTGGAAACCGCGACCGTCTTCGCGGGCCTGCTCACCGTGATCCTGATCGGCCTTGCGGTCGAAGGCCTGGTCTTCCGCTCGATCGAGGCGGCGACCATCCGCAAATGGGGCATGCAGAACCACTGATCACCACCGGGGAGGCCGGGCGGCCGGCGATCCCCACAACCATAAAAACGGAGGAAACATCATGAAGCCCATGCGCATTCTGGCGGCAGCTGCGCTGACGGCATTGCTGGCAGGGCCCAGCCTCGCCCAGGACTACCCGACCAAGCCGATCCGGATGGTCGTTCCCTTCCCGCCCGGCGGCGGCACCGACGTGGTCTCCCGCGTGGTTGCGCAGAAGCTCGGCGAAGCGACGGGCTGGACCATCGTGATCGACAACAAGCCCGGTTCCGGCGGCAGCGTGGGCCTGAGCCTCGCCGGCAAGGCGCCGGCCGACGGCTACACCATCGTCACGGCGCAGAACGCCAATCTCGTGATCAACCCGATCCTCGGCAAGGCGAATTACGACCCGATCAAGGATTTCGCGCCCATCGGGCTCGCGGCCTCGGCCCCGCAGGTGCTCGTCGTCGCCAAGGATTCGCCGATCAGGACTGTCGAGGATCTGCTGAAGGCCGCCAAGGACAAGGGCGGCAAGCTCACCTTCGCCTCGCCCGGCGTCGGCACCAGCTCGCATCTGGCCGGCGAATTGCTGCAGCAGCTGGCGCAGGTGAAGTTCCGCCACGTTCCCTACAAGGGCGCGGCCCAGGCGCTGCCGGACCTGATGGGCGGCCGCGTCGATGTCTACGCCTCCTCCGTTCCCTCGGTCTCGGTGCAGATCAAGGAAGGGGTGCTGCGTCCCGTTGCGCTGTTCGCGACCAAGCGCGACTCCGAATTCCCCGATGTGCCGACCTTCGAGGAGAAGGGCATCAAGAATTCCGACGCCGCGACCTGGTGGGGCCTGGCCGCGCCGGCCGGCACCCCCCAGCCGATCCTCGCCAAGCTCAACGCCGAGCTCAACAAGGTGCTGAAGGACCCCGACACCCAGGCCAAGCTGCGAGCCGCGGGCGCGGAGGCCACCGGCAGCAGCGCCGAGGAGTTTGCCGCTCTGATCAAGTCCGACGTCCCGAAATGGACGGCTGTGATCAAGACGGCCGACATCAAGGTCGCCGACTGACGCGACCGGACGATGCGGCTCTTCTGGGGAAGGGCCGCATCGATCGGAATGAAGCGCCACCGCAGTGATCGCCGAGCCCTTTGTACCGGCACTTGGCGGTCACCCTTCCAGACCAGAGCCCACGACATGTGACCGGCACGCCATGAACGGGCCGGCATGGGGGAGACGATTGATGAGACGCCGAGATTTCATGGCGACCGCCGCGGCGGCGGTGTTCGCCTCGCCGATGGGGGCAAGGGCCCAAGAGGTCCCTTATTCGAAAGGCACGCAGCCACCGGGTCTCAAGCTTCCGCCGCTGGCCTGCGACTGCCATATGCACATCTACGACAGCCGGTTTCCGGCGGCCGCCAGCGCGACGATCAAGCCGCCGGACGCCGCGGTCGGCGATTACCGCAAGCTGCAGGCCAGGCTGGGCAGCACGCGAAACGTCGTCGTGACGCCCTCGACCTACGGCACCGATAATCGGGTCACCCTCGCCGCGATCGAGGCCCTCGGCCCGACCGCGCGGGGCATCGGTGTGGTCGGGCCTGACGTGTCCGTCGAAGAGCTGAAGGCTCTCCATGCGGGCGGCATTCGCGGCATTCGCTTCAACCTCGCCGTGGGCGCCTTCCTGACGCCGGAGATGATCGCTCCCCTCAGCCGCAAGATCGCGGAGTTCGGCTGGCATGTGCAGGTCAACATGGCGCCCGATCTGCTGCTGTCGCTCGGCGAGGTCCTGATGAACCTGCCGACGCCGCTCGTCGTCGACCATCTCGCGCGTATTCCGCAGCCGGCCGGCGTCGATCACCCTGCATTCGCGCTGATGCGCCGGCTGCTCGACAAAGGGCATGGCTGGGTCAAGCTCTCGGGCGCTTATATCTCCTCGGTGGACGGCACGCCGGACTATGCCGATGCGGGCCGGGTGGCGGCGGCCTTCGCGAAGGCGGCGCCCGAGCGGGTCCTGTGGGGCAGCGACTGGCCGCATCCGACGAAGGCTGACAAGCCGGACGATGCAGCCCTGCTCGACCTTGTCGGCCAGTGGGTGCCCGACACCGCTGCGCGGCAGAAGCTGTTCGTCGACAACCCCACCCGCCTGTTCGGCTTCCAGCCGCACGCTCGCTGAGCCAGCCGGAGCTCGTCATGAAAATCAAGCTTGCCAACAATCAGGACGCTGTCGCCGGCCTGATCTTCCTTGTGCTCGGCGCCATGGGCCTCGTCATCGCGCTGCGCTACAGCTTCGGCACCTCGATCGAGATGGGGCCGGGCTACTTCCCGCGCGTGCTCAGCATCATCCTGATCGCACTGGGCGCGGCGATCTTCCTGCGCGGCCTGCGCAGCGGCATGGCGGTTGACGGAATCTGGGCCTGGCTCCCGCTCGCCTTCATCACCCTCTCGATCGTGCTGTTCGGCGCGACGGTCGAGCGTTTCGGCCTCGTCCCGGCGGTGATGCTGCTCGTCGCGGCCTCCGCCTATGCCGGCCACGAATTCAAGCTGCGCGAGGTGGGCGTGCTGGCCGTGATCATGGCGGTCTTCGCGACGGCCGTCTTCGTCTGGGGCCTGCGGCTGCCCTATCCGCTCTTCGCCTGGAACCTCTGAGATGGAATTCCTCGATCACCTCGCACTGGGTTTCGGCGTCGCGATGTCGCTGCAGAACCTGGCCTATTGCTTTCTGGGCGTGCTGCTCGGCACGCTGATCGGCGTCCTGCCGGGCGTCGGTCCGCTCGTCACCATCTCGATGCTGCTGCCGATCACCTTCGGCCTGCCGCCCGTGGCCTCGGTCATCATGCTCGCCGGCATCTATTACGGCGCACAATATGGCGGCTCGACCACGGCGATCCTGGTCAACCTGCCGGGCGAAACCTCCTCCGCCGTGACCTGTCTCGACGGATACCAGATGGCGCGGCAGGGCCGTGCCGGCGCGGCGCTGGCGATCGCCGCGCTGTCCTCCTTCGTCGCCGGCTGCATCGGGACGATCCTGATCGTCGCGCTGGGCGTGCCGCTGGCGGGCTGGGCCCTGCGCTTCGGCGCGGAGGACTACTTCGCGCTGATGCTGCTCGGCCTCGTCGCCGCCTCGGTGCTGACCCATGGCGACCTGCTGAAGGCGCTGGCCATGGTGATCCTCGGCCTTTTGATCGGCCTCGTCGGCACCGACGTCAATTCCGGCATGGAGCGCTACACCTTCGGCCTGCCGGAGCTCGCCGACGGCATCGGCTTCACCGTGCTCGCGGTCGGCATCTTCGCGGTCGCCGAAGTCGTCTCCAATCTGGAGCAGAAGGAAACCCGCGAAGTCTTCACCAAGAGCATCGGCCGATTGATGCCGAGCTGGCCGGACCTGAAGGCATCGTTCCTGCCGACCTTGCGCGGCACGGCGATCGGCTCCTTCTTCGGCATTCTGCCGGGCACGGGGCCCTCCATCTCCTCGTTCTCTTCCTACATGGTGGAAAAGAAGCTGGCGCGCGATCCCTCGCGCTTCGGCAGAGGCGCGATCGAGGGTGTCGCCTCGCCGGAAGCCGCCAACAATGCCGCCGCGCAGACGGCCTTCATTCCGATGCTGACACTGGGCATCCCCGGCAGCGCGACGATGGCTCTCATCCTCGGCGCCCTGGTGATGAACGGGATCCAGCCGGGGCCATCGGTGATGACCCGCAGCCCGGAACTGTTCTGGGGCGTCATCGCCAGCATGTTCATCGGCAACGCCATGCTCGTCGCGCTGAACCTGCCCCTCGTCGGCATCTGGGTCCGCCTGCTGACGATCCCCTATCGCTGGCTCTTCCCCGCGATCATCCTGTTCTGCGCGCTGGGCAATTACAGCCTCAACAACAGCGCGGTCGACGTGTATCTCTGCGCGGCGGTCGGCGTGCTCGGCTATGTCTTCGCCAAGCTGCAATGCCCGCCTGCGCCGCTGATCCTCGGCTATGTCCTCGGGCCGATGATGGAGGAGAACATCCGCCGCGCCCTGCTGCTGTCGGAAGGCGATCTCTCGATCTTCGTGAAGAGCCCGATCAGCGCCACGCTTCTGGTCATCTCGGCTCTCTTGCTGGTCAGCATGATCCTGCCGGCGATCAGAGCCAAGAAAGAGCAGGCTTACGCCGAAGGGTAGGCCGGCGCGCCTGCCGCCCTCGACCATCGCACGGCCGCCCGGAGGCGGTCGTGCAGATGTCTGATCCAAGGCTGCGATGATGCGGCCTCGACGGATGAAACGCAGGATGCGTCATGGACCAGGTCCGTCATGGAAGCGCCAGGACGCTTGAGTCGGTCCGTTGGGCGAACCACCATGATCGAGCGAGCCTGCGCGCCCCGGCGAAGCCCAAGCGCATCCATTCGGGTCCGATCCGATAGGCTGTAACGGGCCATCTCACCGCTCGACGAAGGCCATCGTCACGCACAGACCCAGCGTCATCACGATCGGCGAGAGGCCGAGCGCCACCACCGCCGGCACGGCACAGATCAGCGCGGCATCCGTGCCCGAAGCAGCTCTGCGCAGAAAATGCCGAAAAACCCGATCGTCGAGGGCAGGGAGTGTTCAATCCGCCGGTCAGGGCGACCGCGTCTCGGCCCAAAGCGACGAGAGCGACGATGCTGTGCGCTTCACGGAGCGATTGAGCCTGTAGAGCATTGCCACGCACCGTTGTCGCACGGTCGCATCAGCGCGGCACTCTGATGAGGCCTAAGTCCTTGAGGTTGGTAGTCCCTCAAGAAAAGTGGTGCCCAGGAGAGGACTCGAACCTCCACGCCCTTGCAGGCGCCAGCACCTGAAGCTGGTGCGTCTACCAATTCCGCCACCTGGGCAACGGCGGTTCGTTTAGGGGGGCGTGGGCGGGCTGTCAACGGGCCTTCGCAGGAAATATTGCATCATCGTGACAGCGTCGCCGGGGCAGGACGGGGCTTCGGCCAGAAATAGAGCCTTTCGGGGCGCTTCCTGCTCGATCCGGCTCTCAATCGGCTTCCCCCGGCGGGTTGGGGAAAAGTCGAGAGAGGTGCCTTAGCCGCGCAAGGGCTTGCGGCCGGGGTGATCGCAGGGCCTCGAATCGGGCGGCGGGGCGAGGCCTGGCGGGCATATCGGGCGCGCTAAATCTTCCCCGCACATCCGAGCGGCGGAAAACCTTCACCGAACAGCCGCTGCTGCGCCGCAAAACCCGTTCCCCTTTGGCGCGACATGATCTAGGAGGGCGAAGCGGTTCTCACAGGAGCGTTCCCGATGGCCTCTCACGCCCCGTCCCAGCAGCTCGTCACAGTTTTTGGTGGCTCGGGTTTCGTTGGCCGCCATGTGGTGCGGGCGCTCGTCAAGCGCGGCTACCGGGTGCGCGTCGCCGTGCGGCGCCCCGATCTCGCCGGCTTCCTCCAGCCGCTGGGCCTCGTCGGGCAGATCCACGCCGTTCAGGCCAATCTGCGTTATCCCGCTTCGGTCGCAGCGGCCGTGCGCGGCGCCGATGCGGTGATCAATCTCGTCGGCATCATGAACGAGAGCGGCCGCCAGAACTTCAGTGCCGTTCAGGCGAATGGCGCCCGCGCCGTGGCGCAGGCCTGCGCCGCCGCCGGCATCGCCCGTTTCGTGCAGATGTCGGCGCTGGGGGCCGATGCCGGCTCGCGTTCGGTCTATGCCCGCACCAAGGGCGAGGCGGAGGCGGCGGTGCGCCAGCTGCTGCCCGAGGCGGTGATCCTGCGCCCTTCGGTGATGTTCGGGCCCGATGACGACTTCTTCAACCGCTTCGCCTCCATGGCGCGGATGATGCCGGTGCTGCCGCTGATCGGCGACGGCGAGACGAAATTCCAGCCGGTGTTCGTCGGCGATGTCGCGGAAGCCGTCGCCCGCGCCATCGACGGCACGGTGGAGGCCGGTCGCACCTATGAGCTGGGCGGGCCGGAGGTGCTGAGCCTGCGCGCCATCGTCGAGCGCATCTGCGAGGTCACGCATCGCAAGCGCCTGCTGCTGCCCGTGCCGACGCCTCTCGCCGGCGGGCTCGCGCGGGTGCTGGAAGTGGTGGATGCGCTGACGCTCGGCCTGCTGCCGAACGAATTCAAGCTCACGCGCGATCAGGTCGTGCTGCTGGGGCAGGACAATGTCGTCTCCGCAGAGGCGCGTCAGGAGGGGCGGGATCTGCCGGGCCTCGGCATCGCGCCGGTCTCGGCCGAGGTGGAGATTCCGTCCTATCTCTGGCGGTTCCGCAAGACCGGTCAGTTCGACGCCGCCCGCGCCAGCTGAGCGCGGCGGCGATAGACGATGGCGCTCGAGCTCGTCATCTATGATTGCGACGGCACGCTGATCGACACCGAGACCGTCTATGCCGAGGTGACTCTGGCGCTGTGCCACGAGGTCGGGCTGACGGGCTGGAGCCTCGATGATTACTGGCGCCAGCTCGTCGGGATTCCTCTCGCCGACGGCTTCCGGATCATCGAACGGGCCCTCGGCCGGCCTCTGCCGGCGGATTTCGAAGCGCGGGCCGAGGCGGGCGTCGCGGCGCGGCTCGCGGCCGAATCGCGGGCCTTGCCGGGCGTGCGCGACGCCGTGAACCGGATCGGCGCGGCGCGCTGCGTGGCCTCGTCGACCTCGCTGGAGCCGCTCAGGCACAATCTCGGCCTCGCCGGTCTGATCGACCTGTTCGCCCCGCACGTATTTTCCGCCTCGCAGGTCGCCCGCGGCAAGCCGGCGCCGGATGTATTTCTCTTCGCCGCCGGGCAGATGGGCGTCGAGCCGGCGCGCTGCCTCGTGCTGGAGGATTCGGTGCCGGGGGTGCAGGCGGCCCGCGCCGCCGGCATGCAGGTCGCCGGCTTCACCGGAGCGACGCATGACAAGGCACTCATGCGCGAGCGGTTGCTCGCAGCCGGAGCGGCGGCGGTCATCGACGGTTACGAGGACTGGCCGGCGCAGGCCGCGCGCCTTTCGGACGTGGCGGCCTGACAGGGCAGCCCGTCAGAGCATGCTGGGCAGCACCCGGTCCGGCGGCTTGTGGCCGTCCATGAAGGTCTTGATGTTGACGATGACCTTCTCGCCCATATCGGCGCGGCCTTCATGCGTGGCCGAGCCCATATGCGGCAGCACCACGACCTTGTGCTGACGGGCGAGCTTCAGCAGGCGCGGATTGATGGCCGGCTCCTGCTCGAACACGTCGAGCCCTGCGCCGGCCAGCTCCCCGGCCTCGAGCATGCGCGCCAGGGCGGTCTCGTCCACCACCTCGCCGCGCGCGGTGTTCACCAGGATGGCGTCCGGCTTCATCAGCTTGAGCCGCCGCGCCGAGAGCAGGTGATAGGTCGCGGGCGTGTGCGGGCAGTTGACCGAGACGATGTCCATGCGCGCCAGCATCTGGTCGAGCGAATCCCAATAGGTCGCGTCCAGCCGCTCCTCGATGCGCGGATCGACCCGGCGGCGGTTGTGGTAATGGATCGACAGGCCGAAGGCGGCGGCGCGCCGCGCCAGCGCCTGGCCGATGCGGCCCATGCCCACGATGCCCAGCCGTTTGCCGGTGATGCGCCGCCCCAGCATCCAGGTGGGGGACCAGCCGGCCCATTCATCGTCCGGGATCACATGGGCGCCTTCGGCGATGCGGCGGGCGACGGCGAGGATCATCGCCATGGTCATGTCGGCGGTGTCGTCGGTCAGCACGCCCGGCGTGTTGGTGACGGTGATGCCACGTTGGACCGCGCTGGCGACGTCGATATTGTCGATGCCATTGCCGAAATTCGCGATCAGCCGAAGCTGGTCGCCGGCTTGCGCGATCACGCTCGCATCGATCCGGTCGGTCACGGTCGGCACCAGCACATCGGCGGTCTTCACCGCTTCGACCAGCGCCGCCTGCGAGAGCGGCTTGTCGTCGAGATTGAGCTGGGCGTCGAAGAGCTCGCGCATCCGCGTCTCGACCACGGCCGGGAGCTTGCGCGTGACGACGACCAGCGGCTTCTTCTTCGACATGACGCTCCCTCCATGGCGACGCCCGCGCCGGCCTTCCTCAACCCGCCATTAACCCTGGCCGGTCAGGAATGAGCCTGCCCTCGCGTCCGGTCATGTGTCTAGGCGGCGACAAGGGGGAAGACAACTTGACCCTTCGCCTGAGACGGCGGAGCGGAGCGGAGAGCGGCGGAATGCTGAGCGTGCCGATGCGCACCCTGGCCGGGGCGGCCTTGTTGGGCCTGACGGTGTCGAGCGGAGCTTGGGCGCAGGACATGCAGGCCGGCTCGGTGACGGGCCTGCCGGTGCCGCGGTATGTCAGCCTCAAGACCGACCGGGTCAATCTCCGCGAGGGCCCCTCGAAGGAGCATCGCACCCGCTGGGTCTATCAGCGCGCCGGGCTGCCCGTGGAGATCACGGCGGAATTCGAGACCTGGCGGCGCGTTCGCGATTCCGACGGCGCCGAGGGCTGGGTGCTGCATAGCCTGCTGTCCGGCAAGCGCACCGCGCTCGTGGCGCCCTGGGCGAAGAACAAGTCGGAGATCCTGCCGATGCGCGGGAAGGCCGCTGCCGATGCGCCGGTCGTCGCCGAGCTTCAGCCCGGCGTGATCACCAATGTGCTGTCCTGCGCCCAGTCTTGGTGCCGCGTCGCCGTGCGCAACATCACCGGCTACATCCCGCAGGAGCGGCTCTGGGGAGTCTATCCCAACGAGAAGGTCGACTGAGGCCCCAGGCGGGCCGTCTGGAGCGGATCAGCCGCCGATCTTGCGCAGCCGCACCAGCACGTCGACATGGGCGATCTCGTAGCCCTCGGGCGGCGTCGGCAGCGTCGTCAGCTCGATCTCGCGCCCGGGAATGTCGATGACCCGGTTCTCGTCCTCGATCACGAAATGGTGGTGATCGTCGCTGGCGGTGTCGAAATAGGTCTTGCCGGCATCGATGGCGAGTTCGCGCAGCAGCCCGGCATCGGTGAACTGGCGCAGCGTGTTGTAGATCGTCGCGAGCGAGACCGGGATGCGCTCGCGCATCGCTTCCTCGAAGAGCATCTCCGCGCTGACATGCCTGTCGCCCTTGGCGAACAGCACCCAGCCGAGCGACACGCGCTGGCGGGTCGGGCGCAGGCCGACGCGGCGCAGGCGCTGGCGCACGTCGTGGAAGGGGCAACCCTGGCGGGTCGGCGCGCCCTCCATGCCGGGCTTCGCCGGCTGCTGCGCCGCTGCGCTGCTGATCTGCGTCTCTGGAACCATTCCAGGAATTTAGGCGGATGCACCCCGTCCCGCAAGCGGCGCCGTGCAGATCCACCTGCCGCCGGCCTGTGGGTCGCGGGGCAGAACCCTTCCGTTGGAGGCGAGGCATGTGTTAGGCACGGCGGAAAGCGGCCGGGCGAAGCGGCCGCAGCAGGGCACGGAGTCGGAATGCAGCGTCAGTCGTCTTTCAGCTACGAGGAGATCCTCGCCTGCGGCAGGGGTGAACTGTTCGGGCCGGGTAATGCGCAGCTGCCCCTGCCGCCGATGCTGATGTTCGACCGCATCGTCGAGATCGCGGAGGAGGGCGGCGAGCATGGCAAGGGCCTTGTCCGCGCCGAGTTCGACATCAAGCCCGACCTCTGGTTCTTCGATTGCCACTTCAAGGGCGATCCGGTGATGCCGGGCTGCCTGGGGCTCGATGCGCTGTGGCAGCTGACGGGCTTCTTCCTGGGCTGGCTCGGGCTGCCGGGCCGGGGCCGGGCGCTGGGCGTGGGCGAGGTGAAATTCGCCGATCAGGTGCTGCCGAGCGTGACCAAGGTCGTCTACGGCGTCGATTTCAAGCGCGTCTTCAAGTCGAAGCTGGTGCTGGGCATCGCCGATGGCTGGCTGGAGGCCGACGGCAAGCGCATCTACACCGTCAGCGACATGCGCGTCGGCCTGTTCAAGCCCGAAACCGCCTGAACGCGAGCGGCCCGGGCAGGGTCGCACC
>NZ_JBMDWH010000034.1:0-4172 GCF_048595345.1 Allobosea sp. | reverse complement strand
ATCATGCGCCTCGAGGATCGCATCGCCCAGCGCGACGATGCCGGGCCCGTCGATGGTGCCGGCCAGGATGTTCATCGGCGGCGAGCCGATGAAGGTCGCGACGAATTTGCTCGCGGGTTTGCGGTAGACCTCCGCCGGCAGGCCGATCTGCTCGACCTGGCCGCCGTTCATCACCACGAGCTTGTCGGAGAGCGTCATCGCCTCGACCTGATCATGGGTGACGTAGATCGAGGTCACGCCCAAAGCGCGCTGGAGCTTCTTGATCTCGACGCGCATCTGCACGCGCAGCTTGGCGTCGAGGTTCGAGAGCGGCTCGTCGAAGAGGAAGACCTGCGGCTTGCGCACGATGGCGCGGCCCATGGCGACGCGCTGGCGCTGGCCGCCGGAGAGCTGGCGCGGCTTGCGCTCGAGGAAGGGCTCGATGGCGAGGATGCGCGCGGCTTCCCGCACCCGCCGGTCGATCTCGTCCTTCGGCGTGCCGCGGTTGCGCAGGCCATAGGCCATGTTGTCGTAGATGTTCATATGCGGGTAGAGCGCATAGTTCTGGAACACCATCGCGATGTCGCGGTCGGCCGGCTCGATCTGATTGACGACGCGATTGCCGATCGCAACCTCGCCGGACGAGATCGTCTCCAGCCCGGCGACCATGCGCAGCAGCGTGGACTTGCCGCAGCCGGAGGGGCCGACCAGCACGCAGAAGCCGCCATCGGGAATGTCGAAGGAGACGCCCTTCACCGCCGGCTCAGCCGCACCGGGGTAGATCTTCTTGACGTTGGTGAGCGTGACCTGGGCCATGTCTGAAGCTTACTTCTCGGTTTCCACCAGGCCCTTCACGAAGAGCCTCTGCATGGCGATGACGACGAGGATGGGGGGCAGCATCGCCAGCATGGCGGTCGCCATGGCGAGCTGCCATTCGGTCAGCGCATCGGCGGTGACGATCATCTTCTTGATGGCGATGACGATGGTCTGCATCGAATCCTTCGTGGTCACCAAGAGCGGCCAGAGATACTGATTCCAGCCATAGATGAACTGGATCACGAACAGCGCCGCGATGGTCGTCATCGAGAGCGGCAGCAGCGTGTCCTTGAAGAAGCGGAACGGCCCGGCACCGTCGATCTTCGAGGCTTCCAGCAATTCGTCCGGGATCGTCATGAAGAACTGGCGGAAGAGCAGCGTGCCGGTGGCCGAGGCGATCAGCGGGACGGCGAGCCCCTGATAGGTGTCCAGCATGTTGAGGTCGGAGACGATCTTGAAGGTCGGGAAGATGCGGACCTCGACCGGGAGCATCAGCGTGATGAAGATGATCCAGAACGCCGCCATGCGGAACGGGAAGCGGTAATAGACCACCGCATAGGCCGAGAGCACGGAGATGAAGATCTTTCCCAGCGCGATCGCCATCGCCATGATGAAGGAATTGACCATCATGCCGATCACCGGCTCGCGCGTCGTGCCCGAGGTGCCGATGAAGAGGATGCGGTTGTAGTTCTCCAGGAAATATGGCCCCGGATAGAGGGGCATCTGGCCGTTGATGACGGTGGCGGCGTCCCAGGTCGAGGCGACGAAGGTCAGCCAGACGGGAAAGGCGACGATCAACACGCCGATCGTGAGGATGACATAGGCGATCGCATCGCCCAGGCGGCGGTCCTCGACCATCAGTACTGCACCTTGCGCTCGATGAACTTGAACTGGACCGCCGTCATCGCGATCACCAGCACGAGCAGCACGACCGACTGCGCCGCCGAGCCGCCGAGATCGGATCCGCCCTTGCCGTCGGCGAAGACCTTGTAGACCAGCGTCTCGGTCGCGCCCGAGGGGCCGCCGCCGGTGACCGCGTCGATGATGCCGAAGGTGTCGAAGAAGACGTAGACGATGTTGACCGTCAGCAGGAAGAAGGTCGTCGGCGAGAGCAGCGGGAAGACGATCGTCCAGAAGCGCCGCATCGGCCGCGCGCCGTCGATGACGGCCGCCTCGATGACGCTCTTGGGGATGGCCTGAAGCCCGGCGAGGAAGAACAGGAAATTGTAGCTGATCTGCTTCCAGGTGGCGGCGAGGATGACGAGCAGCATCGCGTCATTGCCGTTGAGCCGCGGATTCCAGGCGATCCCGAGCGATTGCAGCCCGCGCGCCAGCATGCCCAGCGAGGGATCGAACATGAACAGCCAGAGCACGCCGGCGATGGCGGGCGCCACCGCATAGGGCCAGATCAGCAGCGTCTTGTAGATCTCGGCGCCGCGGATCTGCCGGTCCGCCATCACCGCCAGCAGCAGCGCGATGGCGAGCGAGAACAGGCAGACGAAGGTCGAGAAGATCGCCGTATTGACGAAGGCCCTGAGATAGCCGGGGTCCGAGAACAGGTGCTGGTAGTTCTCGAACCAGACGAATTCGGTCGAGGTGCCGAAGGCGTCCTGCAGCAGGAAGCTCTGCCAGACCGCCTGGCTCGCCGGCCAGTAGAAGAACACCACCGTGATCGCCAGCTGCGGCGCGAGCAGCAGCAGCGGGATCGTCAGGCCCTTGAAATGCGCGTTCTTCTGCATGAGTGCCCCGGAATGACGGCCTCTGCGAGGCCCATGCCGTCATTGCGAGGAGCGGAGCGACGAAGCAATCCAGGAGGCGTAGAGTTCTGCCGCTCTGGATGGCTTCGCTCCGCTCGCAATGACGCTGAGCGGATGATTACCGCGCCGCGGTGCGCTCGAACTGGCGCAGCATCTGGTTGCCGCGCTCGGCCGCCGCGTCCAGCGCCGCCTGCGGCGCCTTCTGGCCGTTCAGCGCCGATTCCAGCTCTTCGGACCAGATGTCGCGGATCTGGACGAGGCTGCCATAGCGCAGGCCCTTGGAGTTGTCGGTCGGGGTCTTGTTGGTCAGTTCCAGGATCGGCGTCTCGAGATAGGGCTTGTCCTTGTAGAAGCCCGAGGCCTTGACCTTCTCGTAAGCCGCCTTGGTGATCGGCAGATAGCCGGATTCGGTGTGCAGCTTGGCCTGCCGGTCGACGTCGGAGATGAAGGTGAAGAACTTGGCGACGCCCTTGTATTCCTCGGCCTTCTTGCCGCCCATCACCCACAGCGAGGCGCCGCCGATGATCGAGTTCTGCGGCGCGCCCTGCACGTCGGGATAATACGGCATCGGCGCATTGCCCCAGGCGAATTTCGCATTGGCGACGACGTTGCCGTAGAAGCCCGACGAGGTCAGGAAGATCGGGCATTCGCCGGAGGTGAAGCGGCCTTCGCCACCATTGGTGCGGCCGGAATAGTCGTAGGTCTTGTCCTTCTGCAGCTCGACCAGATTGGTCCAGTGCTTGAGAAAGGCCGGGCTCTTGTTGAAGTTCAGCACGGCGTCGAAGCCGGCCATGCCGTTGACCTTGGTGGAGAGCGGAATGTTGTGCCAGGCGCCGAACTGCTCGATGTTGGCCCAGGTCGCCCAGGCGTTCGAGAAGCCGCATTTGTCATAGCCGGCGCCCTTGAGCTTCTTGGCGGCGTCGAACACCTCAGGCCAGGTCTTCGGCGGTGCGTCGGCGTTGAGGCCCGCCTTCTTGAAGGCGTCCTTGTTATACCACATCACCATCGACGAGGAGTTGAAGGGGAAGGAGAGCATCTCGCCCTTCGCCGTCGAGTAATAGCCCGTGATGGCGGGCAGATAGGCGGTCGGGTCGAATTTTTCGCCGGCGTCCTTCATCACCTCGAAGACCGGCTTGATCGCGCCCTTGGCCGACATCATCGTGCCGGTACCGACCTCGAAGACCTGCAGGATATGCGGCGCCTGGCCGGCGCGGAAGGCGGCGATGCCGGCGTTCAGCGTGTCGGGATAGGAGCCCTTGTAGACGGGGACGACCTTGTAATCCTTCTGCGCGGCATTGAAGTCGTTGGCGAGCTTCACGACGACGTCGTTGTTGGCGCCCGTCAGCGCGTGCCACCACTGGATCTCGGTCTGCGCCAGCGCCGGCGAAGCGGCACACAGCGCCAGCGCGGCGGTGCCGAACAGAATGCGCGTCCTGATTGTCATCGACGAATTCTCCCTGTCCGCGGGCATGGGCCACAGCGGTTCTTGTCGTTGGTGCGCAAGCTAGCATGAAGCGCAGGCGACATTTCAATGACAAAACAATGACGCCAGCCGCAATCCGCCCATGGTCGCAAACAGGCTTGCGCAAAGATGGGGAACGGGCTGTTCTCCGGCTTGCG
>NZ_JBMDWH010000033.1:0-5538 GCF_048595345.1 Allobosea sp. | reverse complement strand
ACCTCGGTGGCCTCGCCATCGCCTTGCCGACCGCTGGAGTTCCCATGCCCGTCCTACCCCAGATCGACGCCTTCAAGGATGAGCTCACCGCGATCCGGCGCGATCTCCACGCCCATCCCGAAATCGGCTTCGAGGAGGTGCGTACCTCCGGCATCGTCGCCGAAAAGCTGGCGGGGTGGGGGATCGAGGTGCATCGCGGCATCGGCACCACCGGCGTCGTCGGCGTGCTGCACGGCACGGGCGGGCCGGGACGGCGCATCGGCCTGCGGGCCGATATGGACGCGCTGCCGATCCACGAAATCACCAACCTGCCCTTCCGCTCCACCGTGCCGGGCAAGATGCACGCCTGCGGCCATGACGGCCACACCACCATGCTGCTGGGCGCGGCGCGCTATCTCTCCGAAAATCGCGGCTTCAAGGGCACTGCGATCTTCGTCTTCCAGCCGGCGGAGGAGGGGCTGGGTGGCGCGCGCCGCATGATCGCGGAAAAGCTGTTCGAGCGCTTCCCCTGCGACGAGATCTACGGGCTGCACAATGCGCCGCAGCTCGCTCCCGGCCAGATCTCGATCTTCCCGGGGCCGGCGATGGCGGGCGCGGATTTCTTCGACATCAAGATCACCGGCAAGGGCGCCCATGGCGCAATGCCGCAGATGGGGCGCGATCCGATCATGGTGGCGACGAGCCTGGCGGCGGCGCTCCAGACCATCGTCAGCCGCAACGCCGATCCGCGCGAGGCGGCGGTGCTCTCGATCACGCAGATCCATGCCGGCTCTGCCTATAATGTCATCCCGGAGGAGGCGGTGCTGGCCGGCACGATCCGCACCTTCTCCGAAGCGACCGGCGAACTGATCCGCAGCCGCATGCGCGAGATCGCAGCGGGCATCGCCGCGACTTTCGGCGTCACGATCGAGGTCGATATCCGCAACATCTTCAACGTTCTGGTCAATCACGAAGCGCCGACGCAGGCGGTGGTCGATGTCGCCGGGGAGATCGTCGGCGCCGAAAACGTGCTGACTGAGGCCAAGGCGCTGATGGGCAGCGAGGATTTCGCCGATATGCTGCAGATCGTGCCCGGCGCCTATGCCTGGGTCGGCCATGCCGGGGACGTGCCGGTCCATAACCCGGCCTATGTGCTCGACGACGGGATTCTGCCGGTGGGGGCGAGCCTGCTGGCACGGCTCGTCGAGACGCGGGCGGCGGCGTGAGGGCGCGGCCATGACCCTGCCGATGAGCTGGGCGGAATGGGCCGCCCATGACGGCGTCGGCCTCGCCGAACTGGTGCGCAAGGGCGAGGTGAGTCCGGCCGAGCTTGCAACGCAGGCCGCCGCCGGCATCTCACTGACGAATCCGACGCTGAGCGCCGTCGTCGAGGTCTTCGAGGATGTCGTCGCCGATCCCCTGAAGGATGGGATGAAACCGGACGGCCCGCTCGCCGGCGTGCCCTTCCTGATGAAGGATCTGGGGCCGACGCTGAAGGGACGGCTGCAGGAGCAGGGCTCCCTGTTCATGCGCGGCAACCGGCCTGCTGCCGATGCCTTTCTGACGACGCAGATGCGCAAGGCCGGCCTCAACCTGATGGGCCGCACGACGACCCCTGAATTCGGCGTGTGCAGCTCGGCCGAGAACCCGGCGCTCTATGTCACCCGCAATCCGTGGAACACGGATTACACCACCTGCGGCTCCTCGGCCGGCACGGCGGCGATGGTGGCGGCGGGCGTCGTGCCGCTGTCCCATGCCACGGATGGCGGGGGTTCGATCCGGATTCCGGCCGGCTTCAACGGCAATATCGGGCTGAAGCCCTCGCGCGGGGTTTTTTCGATCGGCCCCAACCTCTCCGACATCACCGGCTATGTCTCGGCCCAGGGCTGCCACAGCCGCACCGTGCGGGACACGGCGGCCTTCGTCGATGCCTGCCGCGGCGGCGCGCCGGGCGAGTTCATGCCCTATTGGGCGGCGCCCGAGCCCTATACGGAGCTGATCCAGCGCGATCCGGGGCGCCTCAGGATCGCGCTCTCGCATGAATGGGGCGATTATCGCGCGATGCCCGCCATCGTCGCCGAGCTGGAAAAGGCAGGGCGTTTCCTCGAAGGGCTCGGCCACCATGTCGACTGGGCGCTGCCTTCGGTCGATTGGCGCGCCGCCTTCGCCGCCCAGACGACCTGCTACATCAGCAATTTCGCGCAGGTCATCGCCGGGCTGCTGGAGGCGAGAGGGCTGGAGCGGCCGCCGGCCGAGCTGATCGAGCCGATGAACATCCGCATCTGGGAGGCCGGCCGGGACATGTCCTATTCCGAGCGTTTCCGGATGCAGGGAGTCTTCAACGCCACGGCGCGCGGTTTCGGCGCGTTCTTCCAGGACTGGGACATCATCCTGACGCCGATCACGGCGCTGCCGACGCCCAAGATCGGCACCACCGAATATCTCACGACGAGCGACAATCCCGACGTGCTCGACTGGTTCGGCCATCTCTGGGAGTTCTTCGCCTATACGCCGCTCTCCAATCTCTGCGGCATCCCGGCGATTTCGCTGCCGATGGGTCGTCAGGAGAACGGCCTGCCCTTCGGCATCCAGGCGCAGGCCGCGCAGGCGCAGGACGGGCTTTTGCTGCAACTGGCGGCGCAGATCGAGCGGGCGCTGGGCGGGCGGTGGAATGACGGGCGCAGGCCGGGCGTGCATGTCGCTGCGGGGTGAGGGCGGGATGGCATCGTTCGTGCTACGCTTTTGGGGTTCTGCACGGAACCGCGCCGTCATCCCGGACAAGCTGCAAAGCAGCGCCGCTCCGGGATCGCGTCGTGGATCCGGGGCGTCACGCTAGCGCTTTTGCGGCGCTGGTAGCAGCAAGGTAACGAGAATGGCCTACCGCACCATCATCGGCCAGCAGAGCTGGCATTTCGCCGACCTCAAGGAGGTGATGGCGAAGGCGACGCCTTTGCGCTCCGGCGACATGCTGGCGGGGATCGCAGCAGGCTCGGCCGAGGAGAATGTGGCGGCCAAGCTCTGCCTCGCCGACGTGCCGCTGAAGGCCTTCCTCACCGAGACCTTCGTTCCCTATGAAGAGGACGAGGTCACCCGGCTGATCATCGACGGGCATGATGCGCAGGCCTTCGCGCCGATCGCTCACCTGACCGTGGGCGGCTTTCGCGACTGGCTGTTGTCGGAGGCGGTTGATGCGGCGATGCTGGCGCGGATCGCGCGCGGCGTCACGCCCGAGATGGCGGCGGCGGTTTCCAAGCTGATGCGCAACCAGGATCTCATCCTCGCCGCGCGCAAGGCCCGTGTCGTCACCCGCTTCCGCAACACGATCGGCTTGGCCGGGCGGCTCTCAGTCCGGCTCCAGCCCAACCACCCGACCGACGACCGCGCCGGCATCGCCGCCTCCGTCGTGGACGGGCTGATGTATGGCTGCGGCGATGCGGTGATCGGCGTCAATCCGGCCTCCGACTCCGTCGAAGTGATGGCCGATCTGGCGCGGCTCTTCGACGGGCTGATCGACAAGCTGCAGATGCCGACGCAATCCTGCATCCTCACCCATGTCACGACCACGATCGGGCTGATCGAGCAGGGCTTGCCGATCGACCTCGTCTTCCAGTCGATCGCCGGAACGCAGGGGGCTAACAGCTCCTTCGGAATCGATCTTGCGGTGCTGAAGGAGGGACATGAGGCGGCGCTGTCGCTGAAGCGCGGAACGGTCGGCGACAATGTGATGTATTTCGAAACAGGGCAGGGCTCGGCGCTCTCGGCCGGCGCCCATCACGGCGTCGATCAGCAGACGTTGGAGGCGCGGGCCTATGGCGTGGCGCGGCAGTTCGAGCCGCTGCTCGTCAACACGGTCGTCGGGTTCATCGGCCCGGAATATCTCTATGACGGCAAGCAGATCATCCGGGCCGGGCTGGAGGATCATTTCTGCGGCAAGCTGCTCGGCCTGCCGATGGGCTGCGACATCTGCTACACCAATCATGCCGAGGCCGATCAGGACGACATGGACACGCTGCTCACCCTGCTGGGCACGGCCGGCATCACCTTCATCATGGGCATTCCGGGCGCCGATGACGTGATGCTGAATTACCAGTCCACCTCGTTCCACGACCAGCTCTATATCCGCGAGGTGCTGGGCCTGCGCCGGGCGCCGGAATTCGAGGCCTGGCTGGAGCAGGCCGGCATCGTGGATGCCGCCGGACGCCTGCGGGGAGAGGCGGCGGCGCTGCCGCAGCTCACGCGCACGCTGGGGCTCGCGGCATGAGCACGCCCGATCGCCGCCCCGGCCCGGCCGAGACGCTCTGGGCGAAACTCGCCGATCTCACTCCCGCGCGCATCGGCCTCGGCCGTACGGGCGCCAGCCAGCCGACGCGCGAGGTGCTGCGCTTCCAGCTCGCCCATGCGGCGGCGCGCGATGCGATCCATGTCCCGCTCGATCTCGCCAGCCTCGAGGAGCAGGTCGCGGCGCTGGGCTGCGAGGCCTTGCCCCTGCGCTCGGATGCGACCGAGCGGTCGGTCTATCTGCGTCGGCCCGATCTCGGCCGACGGCTCTCGCCGGAGAGCGCGGCCCTGCTCGATGCGCAGGAGGGCAAGGGCTGCGATATCGTGATCGTGGTCGCCGACGGGTTGTCCTCGCGCGCGGTCGCGGCCAATGCCGTGCCGCTGCTGGCGCATCTCAAGGCCTATGCCGCGCATTTCGGCCTCAGCCTGGCGCCTGTGGTGGTGGCGCAGGGCGCGCGCGTGGCGCTGGGCGACGAGATCGGCCAGCGGCTCGGCGCGAAGCTCTGCATCATGCTGATCGGCGAGCGGCCGGGATTGTCGGCGCCGGACAGCCTCGGCGCCTACATCACCTTCGCGCCGCGCGTGGGGGCCAGCGACGCCGACCGCAATTGCGTCTCCAACATCCGCTCCGGCGGGCTGGATGCGGTGGCGGCGGGCTACAAGATCGCCTGGCTGGTGCGGCAGGCTTTCGCTCTGCGCCTCAGCGGCACGCGGCTGAAGGATGAGAGCGACCGCGAGGCGGATCCGGAGGTGCTGCGGGTGGGTGGGTTCTAAAGGGGCGGCTGGCAGAGATACGAGAACACGCCGTCATCCCGGGCTTGCCCCGGGATCCATCGAAGGGCGGAGCGCCCTAGGATGGATCCCGGAGCTGCGCTTCGCTCCGTCCGGGATGACGACAGGAGAGAGGAGCGCTGCGCCAATTTCGAAGTAGCCCCACCACCTCACTTCTCCACGAAGGCCTTTTCAATGACGTAGTCGCCGGGTTCGCCGGTGTTGCCTTCAGTGAGGCCGCGCTCCTCGAAGATGGTCTTGAGATCGGCGAGCATTTGCGGCGAGCCGCACAGCATGAAGCGGTCGCTTTCCGGATCGAAGCCCTGCTGGCCGATGTCACTGAACAGCTGGCCGGAGGTGAGGAGATCGGTGATGCGGCCGCGGTTGCGGAAGGGCTCGCGCGTTACCGTCGGATAGTAGGTGAGCTGGCTGCGGATCGTCTCGCCGAGGAACTCGTCCTGCGGCAATTCGCTCTGGATGCGCTCGCCATAGGCCAGCTCCGCCACCTGC
>NZ_JBMDWH010000032.1:0-4372 GCF_048595345.1 Allobosea sp. | reverse complement strand
GAATAGATGCCGAGCGGGAAGTTCACGGTGAGGCCGACGCTCTCGATCTTGAAGCCGCGATCCTTCACCTGATTGTCGAGATAGGGCTGGTTCTGGAAGGAATTGGCCTCCAGCTCACCGGCGGCGAGCGCCTGGTTCGGCACGACGTAATCGGAGAACTCGATGATCTTGAGGTCGATGCCCTTCTGCGCGAGCAGCGGCTTCACCTTCTCCAGAATCTCGGCATGCGGGCCGGGGGAGACGCCGATGCGGAGGGTCTGCTTGTCCTGGGCCAGTGCCGGGAGCGAGAGGGCGAGAGCGGCGAGCGCGGTGGCGGCCAGAGCGGTGCGGCGGGTGATGGTCGCGGTCATCGGGATGGTTCCTTGGGTTGGGGACGGTGATCTCTCAGCCTCATCCTGAGGAGGCACGCGGCGTCTCGAAGGATGAGGGCTGAGGGTGGGTCTTCGGAAAAAATCAGGCGTGGCGCAGGCGCTTGTTCAGGCTCCGCGAGAGACGGTCGCCGACACTCTGTACGGTCTGGACGAGGACGATCAGCACGGCGACGACCGCAGCCATCACCTCGGGCATGAAGCGCTGGTAGCCGTAGCGGATGCCGAGATCGCCCAGCCCGCCGCCACCGACCGCGCCGACCATGGCCGAAAAGCCGATCAGGCTGACCACGGCCAGGGTAAGGCCGAGCACGATCGCCGGCAGCGCCTCGGGCACCAGCACCTTGCGCACGATCTGGAGGGGCGTCGCCCCCATGGCGCGGGCGGCCTCGACGAGCCCCTGGTCGACCTCGCGGATCGCCCCCTCGATCAGCCGGGCGATGAAGGGCGTGGCGGCGACGGTCAGCGGCACGATCGCCGCCGTGGTGCCGATCGAGGTGCCGGCGAGAAGGCGGGTGAAGGGGATGATCGCGACGACGAGGATGATGAAGGGCGTGGAGCGCGTGGCGTTGACCAGCGTCCCGAGCAGGAGATTGGCTGCCGGAGCCGCGAACAGCTCCCCGCGCCGGCTCGTGGCGAGGAAGACGCCGAGCGGCAGGCCGAGCGCCGTGCCGAGCCCGGCGGCCACAGCCACCATGGTGAGCGTGTCCAGCGTCGCCTGGCCGATGAGCTGCAGGATCTGGGGCGAGATGATCTCAGGAAACATGGCCGATCACCTCCGCCTTCAGGTCCAGGGTCTTGAGCGCGCCCAGCACCGCCCCGCTCTCGGGCTCGCTCGCCGGCACCGAGACGAGCAGGCTGCCGAAAGGCCGGCCGGCGATCGCATCGATGCGCCCGGCGAGAATGTTGACGTCCACCCCGACCACGGAACTGAGCCGACTGATGACCGGCGCCGTCGCATTGACGCCGGTGAAGGTGACGCGCAGCACCAGCGCGTCGCCGGGGCGGGCTTCCGGCCGGATGCGGCCCTGCAGATGCGCGGGCAGCTCGACGCCGGTCACCGCCTCGACGAAACGGGCCGTGGTCGGGTGCTGCGGGGCGGTGAAGACCGAGAAGGTCTCTCCCTCCTCGACGATGCGCCCGCCCTCGATGACCGCGACTCGGTCGCAGATTTCCTTGATGACGGGGATCTCGTGGGTGATCAGCAGGATGGTGAGGCCGAGCTCGCGGTTGACCTGCTTCAGCAGCGCCAGGATCGACTTGGTGGTTTCGGGGTCGAGCGCCGAGGTCGCCTCGTCGCAGAGCAGGACCTTGGGATCGGTGGCGAGCGCCCGGGCGATGCCGACGCGCTGCTTCTGCCCGCCGGAGAGCTCCGCCGGGTAGCGGCCCTGCTTGTCGGCGAGGCCGACCAGGGCCAGCAGCTTCTCGACCTTGGCGGCGATGGCGGCCTTCGGCGTGCCGGCGATCTCCAGCGGCAGAGCGACATTGTCGAACACCGTGCGCGAGGAGAGCAGGTTGAAGTGCTGGAAGATCATGCCGATCTGGCGGCGACGGCGGCGCCAGCCGGCCTCGTTCAGGGTCGTGACATCCTCGCCCTCGATGAGCAGCCGGCCGGCGGTGGCCTTTTCCAGCCCGTTGACGAGGCGGATCAGCGTGGATTTGCCGGCGCCGGACCGGCCGATCACGCCGACGATCGCTCCCGCCGGCACCGACAGATCGATGCCGGAGAGGGCGGTCACGGCCTGCTGGCCGCGCCGTCCGGGATAGGTCTTGCCGACATCCTGAAAGCGGATCAGCGGGTCGGGCTCGGCGGCCAGCGGCCGCGCGCCGGGCGCGAGCGCGGCGGGGTTGACGGGGGCGTTCATCATCACCTCAGAAATGCGGGTGGCAGGGCCATTCGCTGTCGGCCAGCTGCTCGAGCATGGCGGCGCGAAGCGCCTTGCGACGGGCGTCGCCGATCACCGGCACCCGCACCGCAATGCGTGCGGGGTGGCCGGCGAGACGGTGCCAGAGCGAAAGCAGGTGCTTCATGGCGGCTCAGGACGCCAGCCGGAACGCACCGGCCGGCCGCCGCGGCCTTGCGAGCAGCCGCACCGCCTGCTCGGCCGCGCCGGGCGTGGCGAAACGCTGGCCGTCCAGGGCGTGGAAGCTGGCATCAGCGGCGATGAAGGTGAAGAAGCGCTCATCGGCCCTGCGGTTGACGAGCCCGACCTGGGTTTCGCCCAGCTCGATGACATAGGCCTGCTGTGCCGGGCTGTGCTGCCCGGCAATGGGAAGGGAAAGGATCATGGGTTCTCGAAGCCTCTGCGCCGCGAAGCGGCCTGAACGGATGATGTCGATCGGCAGGAACGGGCGGCGTTCGCCCGGTGCGTCAGCGTCGACAACAGCAGCGGCTGAGGGAAAGGGGTCTTGCCCGGAAGGTGCTCGCAATGGTCATGTTCGTCTCCCGTCCATGGAGCCCACGACCGCGTCGTGGCGCTTTAGCTTTTGGTGACGCGGTGCAAGCTGCTCGCTCAAATCTCCGCGGCCGGCGGGTCAACCCACCGACATTGCCAATCTGGCCCGTTTCGTCCTGTTTGTCAATCATCTCGTTCTTTTAAAGAAACGTTCTGAAAGAGAAGATTTTTCTCCATCTCGGTTGGTGCCTGGCCTGCGGCATCGCGCGGCTTGACGCCTGTGCCCAACCCCCGGCAAGTGCGGGCATGGTCACGCCCTGCGACAGCCTGCTGGGTCGTCTGCGCCGCTCCCTTCTGGGGGCGTGGCTCGCGGTCGGCTATGCGCTGGCGGTACTCGCTATGGCGCTGGCCCCGATGCAGGGCGCGCAGGCTTTCGGCCTCGAGTCGGGCGCCGTGCTCTGCTCGGGCAATCCCGTTCCAAGCGAGAACGGGCCGGCGGCCCCGCTCGGCGAGCTCGCCCATTGCAAGGGCTGCGCGCATCATCCCCTTCTGGCTGCGGCGCCCCCGGCCGCGGCCGCCATGTGCGCGCCCGGCAGCCGGCTCTTCGCGCTGGTTCCGGCCGCGAGCGGCAGCCTGCCGCAGGGCGCTGTCCGTGGCCTGCCGCCGTCGCGCGCGCCGCCAGTCGCCTGATCCGCGCCTTCCAGAACCGACCCCTCCGGACCGACGCCCCCGCAACGGCCGGATCCCGTTCAACGGCTGCCCTGCGGCCGTCCTAAAGGATGATACCCATGAATTTCGTTCGCTTCACCGCGGTCGGCGCCATCGCGCTCGCCGCCTCGCTGGCCGGTTTTGCCGCCGGCGCCCATAGCTTCAAGGCCGGGCCGTTGAAGATCGGCCACCCGTGGTCGCGCGCCACGCCGAACGGCGCCAAGGTCGGCGGCGGCTATCTTTCGATCGAGAACACCGGCTCGGCGCCCGACCGGCTCGTTTCGGTCTCCGTGCCCTTCGCCGCGCGGGCGGAGATCCATGAGATGGCGGTGAAGGACGGCGTCATGACCATGCGCCCGCTCGATCAGGGCATCGCGATCGCCCCCGGCCAGACCGTCGAGTTCAAGCCCGGCGGCTACCACATCATGTTCATGGATCTGAAGCAGCCGCTGAAGATGGGCGAGCTGATGAAGGGCACGCTCACCTTCGAGAAGGCCGGCAGCGTCGATGTCGAGTTCAAGGTCGACTCGATCGCCGCCAAGGGCGACGACGGCGCGCATAAGGGGCATTGAGGCTCCGGCCCGCTTTACCGATGAAACGCGGGGAACCCTCTCCCGTAGGGAGAGGGCAGGGTGAGGGGTAGGCCGTTGGACAGGGAAGCAACAACCCAACCGCAGCGCGTGTGAGGACACTGCCTAACTGGCCCAGGGGCCTACACCTCACCCCTGCCCCTCTCCTTACAGGAGAGGGGTTCCCGGAGCGCTTCAGATCCTCGCCCTCGGATCGGTCTTCGCCACCCGCGCGAGCAGGTAGTCGATTTCGGCCCTGGCGGCGGCGGTGATGGCCGAGCCCGGCTTGCGCTGGGCGTCGCTTGCCAGGATGCCGCGCTTCATCAGCGTG